>JBPBQH010000134.1:0-2628 GCA_050954685.1 Janthinobacterium lividum
GTTTTTAGATGCTAATATTGCTTATGCACTTCAAAATGAGAAAATTGCGTCTCAAGTAAGAACAATACTTAAAGCTTATAATAAATGAGAATTTTAGTTATCGGCACAGGATATGTTGGATTAACAACAGGTATTGGTCTTGGAGCAATTGGACATGAAGTTATCTGCATGGATAATAACCTAGAAAAAATTAATCAGCTCAATTCAGGAATAATACCGATATTTGAACCAGGACTATATGAATTAATTAAAAAACATAAGCAAAATATAAAATTTACTACTGATATAGAAAATTATATAAATAATGTTGATGTGATAATTGTTGCTGTGGGAACACCTCAAAACTCTGATGGATCAGTAAATATTAAGTTTATAACTGATGTCTTTGATAAAATTTTGATGAGTCTTAACAAAGATATTTGGGTAGTCATTAAATCAACAGTGCCTGTTAATACTAATAAGAATTTGAGTTTAGCTGCCAAAGAGAAGAGTAAGTATAAAATTAATATAATATCAAATCCTGAATTCTTGCGTGAGGGTTATGCAATACATGATTTTTTTAATCCTGATAGAATCATTATAGGAAGTAATAATGATGCAAGTGAAATTATTAAAAAATTATACATAAAATTTATCCAAGATAATATATCAATCATATATACAGATCCTCAAACTGCCGAACTTACAAAATATGCCTCTAATGCATTTCTAGCAAATAAAGTAGCTTTTATAAATGAAATGGCAAATTTGTGCGAATATTATGGTGGAGATGTTGATCAAATAGCAAACATAATGGGGCTAGATCGAAGAATAGGTAAAGAATTTCTGAAAGTTGGTCCAGGATTTGGTGGTTCATGTTTTCCTAAAGATTTACTGGGACTAAAGCATTTTTTTGATTCTGCCTCAATTAGTAATATAATTATAGATTCAGTGATAGAGTCTAATAAAAATAGAATTACTAGCATGGCTAAAAGAATAGATAATATAGTAAATAGATTTAATGCTCCAATTGCAATATTTGGCGTGAGTTTTAAAGCAAACACTGATGATATCAGAGAAAGCCCCGCAACAAGCATTATTAGAGATCTAATTGACATAGGATATACTATAAATTTGTATGATCCTGCAGCGCTTGATAATGCTAAAGACTTATTTTTCAATGATGTAAACTATTGTGAAAATATTGAGGTAGCAGTAAAATACACATCAGCAATTATAATATTAACTGAATGGGATGAATTTAAAAATTTTGATTATACATCAATTGAGCAAATCGTATTAAAAAAAATTATTATTGATTTTAGAAATATTTTAGATGCTCAAAAATTAAAAAATTGGCAATATTACTCATTAGGAAGGTAATATTAGCTTTATTTTTTAAGTTGTTAACTAGAATTGAATTAGGCAAGGATTTTATCATCTGAGGCACGTAAAGCCTCAATATTATAGCTTTTCATCTATTGTATCAATATATCTTTAGGAATATCTTTTGCACGAACGATGTCAAAGTTATTTGGTATATCTAATACACTTAAAGTTTCTAGATTAAGCTCAAATAAATCTGAGTTGCGATTAAAATTGAAACACGCTCCAGATATCCCAAGCTTCTCAATTACATACTCTGCTTGAGTATTAGGACCTAAAATTCCTGCTACAGGACGTTTTATATAAATTTTTATATAAGTGGTAAGCTGTTCTAGTACCATATGATTAGAGGCATGCATCATAACATTACCATTTAAGTAATGAACAATGACTCCAAGCAGTTGCTCTGCATGAGCATTATTGCTATCAAAATAACCAAAATACTCACCTTGAAAATTAGCGCCTTTATATTCTATTCCTGCAGTTTCAAGATTGCTACAAATAAACATGCATTCTGCTTTGTGCTGAGCCAAATATTCTTCTAAGCTTATTCTATCTTTTAATTTAAGTAATCTTACATTCATATATCTTTCTTTCATTTATTGATCATCAATAAAGCCAGCAATTTGAGCATTCCAAAGAGTTTTGTAAAGTCCATCCTCAGAAAGCAGCTCGGTATGTGAGCCATCTTGAGTTATCTTACCCCCGTCAAATACAACTATCCTATCCATCTTCATAAGTGTAGATAATCTATGTGCTATAATAATTGTTGTTTTGTTTTGCATCAGCTTATTTAAGCTATCTTGAATATACCCTTCTGTTACTGAGTCAAGTGCACTTGTTGCTTCGTCAAATATCAGTATCGCTGCATCCTTGAGTATCGCTCTTGCTATCGCTATTCTTGCGCGCTGCCCCCCACTTAACTTTATACCTCTCTCTCCAACGAGTGAGTCATATCCTTGTGGTAAAGCTTTTATGAATTCATGAGCTTTTGCTGCTTTTGCTGCTTCAATCACTTCCTCTTCACTTGCACCTATCTTACCATATCGGATATTCTCCATAAGGCTTCTGTGAAATAGTGATGGATCTTGCGGTATCATTGCTATATTTGCACGTAGCGAATCTTGTGTTACAGAAGCTATATTTTGATCA
The DNA here is from genome assembly GCA_050954685.1 of Janthinobacterium lividum. Classification (GTDB taxonomy): domain Bacteria; phylum Pseudomonadota; class Alphaproteobacteria; order Rickettsiales; family Rickettsiaceae; genus JBPBQH01. The sequence goes on from JBPBQH010000134.1 coordinate 2,518, forward strand.
TCAATTAATATCTCTCCTGACTCAATATCATATAATCTAAGGATTAGATTAACAAATGTGGATTTACCACTTCCTGAATATCCTACTAGTCCTATTTTCTCTCCTGACTCT
>JBPBQH010000027.1:0-2577 GCA_050954685.1 Janthinobacterium lividum
TCATCTCTCAAAGCATAGCGCCGCATATAGTAAATCTTTTAATTATTTAGTCTACTATAGCTCGTCTTCTAATTCTCTCCTAATTGATAACACGCCCTAAGTTAGCTTTAGCTGAACTTGGTTATAATGGTAATATCTTGAATATTATTTATACTATTGACTTGGAATAAAATAGCCAATCTCAAAGTAAATGTCCTAAGCTATTTATGCAACCAATAGAAGATTGCCTTATTTAAGCAAATAATATATTGTTTAAGCTTTCCGCATATAGATTACGTAATTATGAAAGAGCATTATATTCTACTTTCTGCAAGAAATGAAGTTGAAGCTGCTAAGGCGCCTAAAGACCTTGAGCAGACTCGTATTAAGTTTCTGGGTAAACAAGGTTTACTTACTTTAGAATTAAAAAAACTGAATACACTTAGTGAAGAGCTAAGAAAAATTACTGGTAATGATTTAAATAATGCAAAAAAAGAAATCACTAATTTAATTGAAAATAAGCAAGAAGCTTTATTTGAAGAATTATTAGAAAAGCAATTTAATGAAGAAAAACTCGATCTTACTATCTCTGCTCGGCCTAGAAAAGTAGGAACAATTCACCCCATATCGCAGTGCGTGGAAGAGTTAACTCAAATATTTTTGAGATTTGGTTTTGGCTTTCGTACGGGTCCCAACATTGAAACTGAATGGCACAATTTTACAGCATTAAATATAGGAGAGAACCATCCTGCTCGTCAGATGCACGACACATTTTACTTAAAAGGCGGTGAAGTTCTAAGGACTCACACATCCCCTACTCAGATTCGGACTATGCAAAGCGAACCACCACCCCTTAGATTTATTGCTTCAGGAAGAACTTACAGGTCGGATTCAGATATGACACATACGCCGATGTTCCACCAAATTGAGGGATTAATGGTTGACAAGGACGTTAATATGGGGCATCTAAAATATATAATTTCTGAATTTATTAAAATATTTTTTGAGGCTACTACAATTGAAGTAAGGTTCAGACCTAGCTTTTTCCCTTTTACTGAACCCTCGCTTGAGATCGATATTCGCAGAAGTATCAGCGATAACTGGCTTGAAATGGGGGGCTGCGGTATGATACATCCGCAAGTATTAAAGAATGTCGAGATTGATCCTAATTTTTATCGAGGATTTGCTTTTGGCTTCGGTGTTGAACGTCTTGCGATGCTTAAATATGGTATTGAAGATCTTAGACAATTGTTTGATAGTGACTTGAGATGGCTTAAACATTATAATTTCGCAAGTTTTGATGTGCCAAGCCTTGTAGGAGGACTTACTAGATGAAATTTACATTAAGCTGGCTTAAAGAATTTTTAGATACATCTGCTTCGTTAAGCGAAATAACCGCGGCTCTAGACGGCATCGGCTTAGAAGTTGCAGAAACTATAGATAGAAGTGTAGGTCTTGAGCAGTTCGAAGTAGCTCATATTGCAAAAACGATCTCTCATCCAGTAGCTGAAAAATTAAAAATCTGTGAAGTCGAGACTAAGAAGGGTATATTACAAATTGTCTGTGGAGCCAAAAATGCAAGAAGCGGGCTAAAAGTAGTCTTAGCTCCTATAGGAAGTTTAATTCCAAACGGGAATTTCAAAATTAAAGAATCCGAAATTCGCACAGTTAAAAGCTATGGTATGCTTTGCTCAGGGGAAGAACTAAACATCAACAAGGATTCAGAGGGTATAATAGAATTACCGGATGATGCTGTAATTGGAGAACAAATTTTAAAATACCTCAGTCTAGATGATCCTATTATTTGCATTGAGATAACGCCAAACCGTGCTGATGCTCTTGGAGTTTATGGTATCGCTAGGGATCTTGCAGCAAGAGGAATCGGTAACTTGAAAGAAATTAAAGTCAATGAAATCAAAGGTACTTTTAAATCTGACTTTTTTGTCGACATTCAAGAGAAAGAATATTGCTCAATATTTGCCACTCGAGAATTAAAAAATCTAACCAATAAACAAAGCCCTATTTGGTTAAAGAAGAAACTAGAAGATATAAAAATCAGTTCAATTTCAGCTATCGTCGATATAACTAATTATATATGCTACAGTTTCGGTCAACCGATGCATGCTTACGATAGAAGTAGGTTGGGTAGTGGGATGGAAGTTAAATTTGCAGGGAAAAATAGCAATTTTAAGGCTCTGAATAATAAGGACTATATTCTTTCTACCCAGGATCTCATAATTACCGATGAAAAAATTCCTCAATCCATCGCAGGCATTATTGGCTCTTTACACAGTGCTTGTAGTGAAGCTAACGACGAAACAATAAATATTATTTTGGAAGCTGCGTGTTTCTCTCCAGATATTATTATGGAGGCTGGCAGAAGACATAATATATTAACAGATTCAAGATATAGGTTTGAAAGGAATGTCGATAGCGCTTCTACATTAAAATTCTTAGATATTGCAACAAATATGATCTTGTCAATTTGTGGCGGCGAGACTTCTGAGCTCATAGTGAAAGGAAATGGGGAAAGAATACCTAAGATAGTAGAATTGCCTCTAGATTTTGTCAGCAATTATACTGGCTTGGAAATCCCCG
>JBPBQH010000223.1:0-2552 GCA_050954685.1 Janthinobacterium lividum
GAGGTAAGTATAATTACAGAATTAAAATCATTAATTTGTAGCTTTAGATCAGTAATATTTAATGTACCTGCATAACTTAACATGAAACCAATGCCGATCAGTATTAAAGTAGCGCCAATACTACCAATAATTAAATAATCAAATGCACCTTGTGCTGCTCTGATATTACGGCCTTGTGCCATAAGAACGTACGAACTTAAAGAAGAAATCTCAATAAAAACGTATAAATTAAATATGTCATTAGTGCTTAATATGCCGATATATCCTGCATGAGCAAAAAGTAATATAGAATAAAATAAATTTTGTCGCTTACTATCTATATAATCGATGACACTCTCATCAATTAATTTTTGCCAGAATATGAGTAGTAATAAACTGATATTTAAAGCAAATATCAAAGGTTTATTAAAAAAATTGAGCTTGTATTCGATACCAATAGAAGATTGCCAATTGCCAAACTCATAACTTTCAATATCAGTGCTATAAAAACTATAAAGTGCTAGTAGAAAACTTGTAATAATTGTAGCTATCTTTATGATTTGTGCAACTTTTTTGTTAAAACTAACAGCGGCAATTAATGCACCAAATAAGGGAATTAAAACTTGTAGAGCAGGTAGCTGATTAATAAGCTGTATCACTTAGTTAATGTCAATTTCGTTTTCATTTATAGTACCAAGTTGTAAATATATCCTATATATCAGGGCTAGACCTACTGAGAATGTAGCAAAACCGACGACTATCGCTGTTAACATTAAAACGTGAGTAAAAGGATTTGAGTAAATTTTTATATTTTCGTCAATAATCGGTACAGAGCCACCACTGACTTTGGCAAGACCAATATAAAATATTAAAACCGAACTCTGAAATATACCAAGACCTATGATCTTTCTAAGATAATTACTACTAGTTAGCATAATGAACAAGCCACATACTGAAACTATCTCAGCAAGCAAATATATTACGTTAGCCATCTTTTATTTAAAACTTATTCAAACTTTTCTTGAAATAAAGAATAGATTATTGTCATCACGGATGCAACAGTAATACCTACACCAATCTCAATAGTAAAGATGCCCATCTTTTGTGCTAAGTGATTATCTAAATATAGTGAGTAATAGTTTAGGTAATTATCTGCAAATATCAGTGATATAAAACCAACACTTAAGTAGATAAATACACCAATAACTGCTAGACTTATCAACAAGTTCATAGGAAAATATTCATGGAATTTTGATCTACCATAAATGAGATCTAGAGCAATTAATGACGAAGCAAATATAACTCCTGCTTGAAATCCACCGCCTGGAGATATTTCACCATTAATTTGAATATAGATAGCATAAAGGAATATATATGGCAGTATAAAAAGAAAGATTTTTTTAGAAACAATATTTTTCTCAAGCATCTATAACTATTTTTTGAAATTAAAAATCTTATTCAAACTCAAGTTTTATTATTTTCTAATTTGACTTAGCCCACTTTGAAACTAGGAATCTACCCGTCTTTACTTAGTAGATTGCGTTCATTCTTCTTAGATAAATTTCTTGGTGATAAAATCAGTAAAACTGCGAGACCAGCTATCAAAATGACGCTGGTTTCACCTAGAGTATCGTAACCTCTATAGCTCGCAAGTATCGCAGCAACAGGTGAAGGTATGCCTATGTCTTTCTGAGTATTTTGTAGATAATATTTGCTAGCGAATCCTTGATTTAATGGGGAATTAGAGTCCCCATATCTTGGTAAATTCAAACTAGCCTGAGTAAGAGAAAATACAAACATTCCACAAATAATAGTAGAAGACACTGTTCTAGTCCTGTTAGTATTTAGCCGACCTCCTACCATTTTGATAAAATTTAATAATACGCATGTGGACAAACAAGCTCCCAACGCAACTTCCGTCATAGCGACATCAGGAGCATCCATGAGCAAATAGCATATACTGATTAATAAGCTAAAAGCCGACATGAATATGACGTTTTCCAATAAGTTCCTTAGAAAAATTAATTTAAAACTTACCATTATCAATAGGATAAGGAAAACAATTAATAAACATACTCCAAGTTCGAAATCGATTATTTTATTAAATCCAATGATGTTACTAAATATCATCCTAAGAATTCATTATATGATCAGTATTAATTATTCGTTTTATATATTCTTTTTCTTCTTTGAGCAAAGCAGCTCTACCTATGATATTAGTAGAGAGAGGGCTCAATAGTAAAATAAGCGCTACAGCAAACAATAATTTAAATGAACTAGACCAATCATTCTGCAGGCAAGCTAAGCCAAGTAAGGAAAAAGGCAGGCCACAAGAATCAATTACTCCTGCAGCGTGTAATTTGTTATAAAAACATTTAAATCTGAATAAACCAACTATTCCAGATAATATTGCGAATGTTCCGATTATGATTAGTACCCATCCTATAATTAACATCCTAAAATTAATCCTTTAACTTGAACTATGATTATTTGAGATAGTGTATATCATCCTATATTATTAACAGGATTATCAATATTGTCAAATACATCTTCCCAAGATCCCGTAGTTGCAG
>JBPBQH010000135.1:0-2548 GCA_050954685.1 Janthinobacterium lividum
AAATACGACTAGTCGTTATGGTAATTATAAGAACGGAGCTAATCCTACTCAAGACACCTCTAGCAATGCATCAGTATATTTAAACGGTCTGGAATACTATAATGATTCATATGTTGAAGGTGGTAAATATGCCTGTGCAGACTTTCAAACAATTTATCATTGTCCTATAAATCAGGAGAACTGTATATTAACTAAATTAACTGGCAGCAATGATGTGAATTGTAACGATTTCACTCAAAAAGTTCAGACTTATCCTGATCTTGGTGTTTGTAATTCTACATTAACAATCTCAAGTCAGCCGATAAATAATATACAAAATCAAAGCGGCCAGCCAGCAGTATATATATATAGTGTCACGAACCCTCCGCTGGGAAGCTCTTCTTATTGTTATAATAGTCCGTCTGGTCAAGCTATTTGTGCTGTCTCAAACTTAGCTTCTGATAGAATTGATCCAGCACCAGATGCAGGCACAGGGCCCATAGGCCAATTAAGTATAGATCAATATTATCATGCTGGTTTAACCCAAAATTATGACAGCAGTATTTCAGGACTGCGAGACAAAAATCCTCTCGAACTTGGACGTTGCATAGAAATAGTTCAGCCGACATGTCCAGCTATTACAACACCTGGTGATGGTGATGGCAACGCTACTTGGACAGAAGCTAGCGTCGGTACTCAGTCTGTCGGTAGTTGCATTGCAAATAGCGTGCAAAGTGATCCTACCCAGCCACTATTACGCTATTGCCTGGCCCACGTGGAGAACCAAACAATAGCTTTTGATAGTTTAGATAGTGGTGTTGGTTGTGTGCTGTCTTCAGTAAATTATATAAGTAGTAGTTCTAGTTTCCCAACAGGATATGAAGCGAACTTTACTACTAGTGCCAATGGAGGAGCAATTGTTTTCGGGTGCCCGGGCAATTCTTGTAACTCGCTGACTCCATCTAGTACATATGACTATAATTTTACTTTTAATATTAAAAGTTATACTAGTTTGCAACAGTTTGTAACAGCTGCAACTACTGGAAATGGTACTCTAACAATAACTATAAATGGTAATCTTCTACCAGCAATCAATGTTTCAAATTCTGGTGGTCTTGATATTACCCAATACTTACAAGAAGGAGCAAATAATATTATATTCGAGTTGCAAGCTGGCACATTGATCAACAATGACTTATTCTCAATAGAGTTAGATTATTCTTGGCAATAATTTTATAATAATTTAGTCGTAAAAGATTAACTCAGGCATCTTAAGTAAGCTGGCCACTTTCATAGTTCGTATTTTGACCCAATGACAATTTTTAACCTCGATATAATTTCTTAAAAAAAGGTAAAATAGTGCTTTTATTCGCTGTAAATTTGTTCTACAAATTTTGTTAGTAAGGAATTTAACTTTTGATAGTAAAGAAGCCAATATAAAAAGGTAGATTGTGAGCAAGCATCAATATATTTTGCGTAAAGTAGTTCCCGTGCTGTTAGGGAGTGGGATAGCAGCATCAATATATCCTGCTTACGATGGATATCATAGATCTATATCTCCTTCGAAATACGAATCAGCAACGGGGAAATTAGGTTTTTCTGGTTATGTCAAGAATGATCAAACAGTAAGCACTCCACAGCAACAAGAGGCTCTCCTAAAACAGCTCAAAATTGCAGGTTGTTTTGCACCTCAAGAAATATGGCAAGCTATTAATCGCCTTAGGGTAGATAAACCAGAAGAAATCTTTAAGCAAATATATTCTGCAATAAAAGAATCAGGTGCTAATCAAAAGGGCTTAGATAAATTTAACGTGAAATTGTTGCGTAAGAATTTGGCAAAGGTGACCGATCTGAGCGAAAAAGACGTGGTCGATTTTATACTAACTCTTAGCCAGACAGTCTATGGACGTAAGATGGGGCAAGAACGTAACGAATTAACAGATATTAAAGAATTAAGCAAATATGAACAAGAAGAATATTTTAACAGCGCAAAAATATTACGCCTGATTGATCGCGAAGCCCCGCAGAGTAAAGAGTATGATGAAGTTTGGATTGCTGGTGCTTCACGCGTAGGCGTGCTTTCTAGGCTGATCGACTATAAATATATTCAATCAAAATATGATCTTAAAATAGACGGGCAAACATTGATATTGGCAGGGCAACGCGAGCTATGGGCTAATATTGATGGAATTACTCCTAAAGTTCTGACCAAGCTACTCGAGGCATACAGGCAAAAGGTCGATATTGACACATTAGACATTTTTGTGCCTATAGGTCAGGATAAAGAACGCAACGAAGAGGGAAAACACTATATGTCTGGTCTAGCTGCAAGATTCGATGTAAAATTAGATCAGTCACTTCCATTCATCCAATATGCGACCAAGGAGGAATGCACGCCAGGACGCTTTCCTAATAGGTTATATGCTAACTACGAGAAAGGAGAAGATGTAAAATTGACCGAAACAATGATGTCCCAGGACCTAGTATCATTATACAAGCTAGATGATAGTGGAATCATTGGTGTGATAGATACTCTCGCTAATGGATATCAAAGGCCAGATACCTCATC
>JBPBQH010000136.1:0-2534 GCA_050954685.1 Janthinobacterium lividum
AAGCAATTTAGAAACTCAACAAGCTAGTTCTGAAGTCAATATAGCTCCCCACTTGGTAAAGCATAATGTTAAATGGCGCTACAAGAAGAGTCCAAATAATTATCTTAAGACTGTTTCTAGTCAAAGATAAGCATAAAAATAGATATGTCGAGAATTAAAAATGAGCTATTGGCCTTTAGTAAAAAATTCAAACCATCATATTTCATCAGTATATATCAAATCCTTTTGAACTATTTGAGAGATTTCTTTAGATCGTCGGAAAAGATTAAATATGATAAAAGTTCAATCTTTAATTGGGATATATGTAACGATAGCGGCAGACTTAGAATTTTAATCACCACTCTAGGGTTTGCGATCTGTTTTATTGGTCTTGGTTACCGTCTAATGATTATAGCAAGTAGTAAATATACTAAGACAAGCTCCTATCATAAAGTAAACAGCATAAGAAGAGAAATCGTTGATAGGAACGGAAGTTTACTCGCTGTAAATCTACCCTCATCTTCACTTTTTGCTAATCCACACAAAATAGTCGATTATCCCAAAACAATAGCGAAATTAACTGAGATGTGGCCAAATCTTGACAAAAAGAAGTTGATTGCCGATCTCAAAAGTGAAAAAAGCTTCGTATGGATTAAAAGAGATATTACTCCTAAAGAACATGAACAAGTATTTAATCTTGGGTTACCAGGTTTTGACTTCGAGCAAGAGCAAAAACGCGTATATACTTTTAGTCATTTAACATCTCATATTATTGGTTATGTAGGTAGAGAATTCTCAGGCCTTGCTGGTATTGAGAAACGTTTTGATAAATTTTTATCTAACTTAGATTTTCCCCAAGAACTTGTAAAGAGTAAAATTGAGCCTAATCAGCCCCTGGAATTATCGATAGATATAAGGCTGCAAAATATATTGAGTGAAGAAATCGAAAAAACGATGAAAGATTTCAGCGCTATAGGAGCTGTAGGTATTATAGCAGACCCTAGAAACGGTGAAATTCTAGCGATGGTTAGTAAGCCAGACTTCGATCCTCATCAACCCTATAGAGCATCTTCTGAAGAATTATTTAATCGTGCTAGTCTCGGAGTATATGAAACTGGCTCAGTATTTAAAACTCTCACAATGGCAATTGGTTTTGATGTTGGAACAATTACTATAAATGATGCATATGATGTGAGCTATATGAAGGTCGGTAAGTTTCAAGTAAAAGATTATCATCCTCATCGTGGTTGGCAAACTGTGCCCGAAATTTTTCTCCATTCATCAAACATTGGAGTTGGACAAATTATTCTAGAGATAGGCAAAAACAATTTAAAAAATTACTTCAAAAACCTCGGCTTACTAGATCAGCTTCAAATTGAATTGCCAGAACGAGGTACTCCTCTTTATCCGCCCGACACCAGATGGTCTGACTTGAGTTTAGTTACAATGTCTTACGGCTATGGACTCTCAATTACTCCTCTTCATTTTGTCCAAGCTGTATTACCTGCAATCAATGGTGGGAATTTTTTTCCGTTGACATTAATTAAAAGACCAGATAATTATCAAACATCCCCAGTTAAGGTTTTTAGCGACCAAACTTCTGACGATATGAGGAAACTACTAAGATTAGTAGTACAAGAAGGAACAGGGAAAAGAGCAGAAGTTAAAGGCTATCTAGTTGGTGGCAAAACTGGAACTGCTGAGAAACTTCTTGGTAAGAGATACGCCAAAAATAGTAGAGTATCTTCTTTTTTAGGAGTGCTTCCAGCTTCTAACCCTAAATATATCGTATATATAATGTTTGATGAACCAAAAGGTAACAAGGAATCTTTTGGTTTCGCTACTGCAGGTTTTACCGCAGCTCCAGCTGTAGGAAGAGTATTTGAACGAATGGTAGCTTTATATGGTCTAGAATCGATAGATGAAAATAGCCCGGAAGCTCAAAAAGTTCTCAATGTTAATTTTAAGATTAATAATGAAATATGAATTAGAAAGAATATTCAAACAACATGCAATAACAGGAATATGTTATAATTCAAAAGAAATCAAATCTGGCCAGGCTTTTTTTGCTATAGCGGGTACGAAGTTAGATGGCAATGATTTTATAGAGGAAGCTTTAGCAAATGGAGCTAAAATAGTTGTAAGTGATAGCAAATTATATATATATAACAAAGAAAAAAACAGCCAAATACCAAATGGACTAATAATCTACGTCGATGATATTAGAGCAGCTTTGAGCCAAGCCGCAAGTATATTATATCCGAATCTACCGAATAATTTGATAGCGGTTACTGGGACTAATGGAAAGACATCAGTAGTGGCATATTGTAAACAACTACTTGCATTACTTAATCAGAGAAGTGCTAGTGTTGGTACACTAGGTGTAGATTGTTCTGACATTGGAGTAAATAAATTATTTGAAGACAAAACTTACAAAACTCTAACCACCCCAGATATTGTTAGTTTTCGTAGATTAATGAATAGCCTAGCAAATAATAATATCGATTATACGATATTTGAAGCTTCAATCCATGGTCTTGCTCAAAATAGACTAA
>JBPBQH010000181.1:0-2531 GCA_050954685.1 Janthinobacterium lividum
AAACGGGCACATGCTAAATATTTAAGACGTAAACATTCTTATGACATTGATTCTCTTTTTAGAGATTTTTGTACCTAACATTTTTATCCAGGATTAGCTATATATATTCAAAATGATCTAACTTAGAAAAAATTAAGTCAGAAAAATTTGCGCTGAGACTTATAATTCATTTCTTTTAAATCAGACTCAATTATTGGCTGCAAAAACTGAGGAGGATTTTGTGGAGCCTCGGTTAACTTGCTAACTAGTACTTTTTCTTCTACTAAAAAACTATTTTTTGTATAAGCATCCTGGAGATGAACAGCTATCTTTTGCTCAAAAGATTGCCCTTTAAATTAATTAAAAAATGATGTAAATAGCGTTAAGTTTACCTTTTTCTGTATAAAATTAGTAAAAAATTATTTTATGGATGTGATTAGTTTTTTCTTTTTCTATACTTTATAAAATCACTTCAATATAATATTGCTGGTAATATAGAAATCTAATCGGTTGCAAGTTAATAATTAATTATGAAGGAAAATTTAGGTGAATATCGTACTTGGTATTGAGTCAAGCTGTGACGACACAGGTGCATCAATCATAAATTCTAGAAGAGAGATATTATCTAATATTGTTATCTCGCAGCAAGAGGAACACGCACTATTTAAGGGTGTAGTACCTGAAATCGCTGCGCGCTCTCATATGCGAAACATTGAAGAAGTAGTATTTCTGGCACTAAGGGAAGCAGATATCAAATTATCAGACATAACCGCAATAGCTGCAACTTCTGGACCAGGCTTGATAGGTGGAGTAATTGTCGGTTGTATGTACGGTAAAGGACTCTCAAGTGTGCTTAAGAAACCTTTTATAGCAATAAACCATTTAGAAGGTCATGCTCTAACGGCTAGGCTTACAGACAAAATAGAGTACCCCTTTTTACTTCTTTTAGTTTCAGGTGGACATTGTCAATTCGTTGCAGTGAAAGGGCTTGGAAAATATCAAATTCTCGGCCAGACACTAGATGATGCAGTAGGTGAAGCATTTGATAAGGTTGCAAAAATGTTGTCACTAGCATTTCCAGGTGGTCCAGAAATCGAAAAGGTAGCAAAACTGGGTAATCCAATGCGCTACGTTCTACCAAAACCAATAATCAATCAGCCCAATTGCGATATGTCATTTTCTGGCTTAAAAACGGCAGTTAGATTATTAATTCAAGAAATAGGAATCTTAGACACTCAAAAGACGGCCGACGTAGCTGCGTCTTTTCAGTACGTAGTTGGTGAAATCCTTGCTATGAAGACTCTACAAGCCATAGAAAAATATGAGAAAATATGTCATGGTAAAACGTTAGTTATTGCCGGGGGAGTAGCAGCTAACCAATATCTAAAAGATATAATTCAACATAAAATATCATCGACTAATTATCTTTTAGTAGCTCCTCCAATTAAACTTTGTACTGATAACGCTGCTATGATAGCCTACGCAGGACTAGAGAGATTAGAGGCTGGCTTGACCAGCGAGCTAGATTTTTGCCCAAGGGCAAGATGGAGTTTGGAGGAGTTACAATATTGATAGTTTCGATCTTAGTTTGAGTCTCTAAAGATTTCTGTTTACATTAATCAATTTTACTAGAAATACAAAATTTTTTGGATTGTTGTCTGTCATTATGATATTTTATACGGATATTTTGATGGATGAGTAATTTAAGGTAATTAAATGTCAGGTTTTGAACTAAATAAGATTGCTGCTTCCATCTTGCTTGCTAGCTTGATCGCAATGATGGTAGGCTTTATAGCTAACATTTTATATAAGCCTGATCTTGATCCTAAGACCAGAGGTTATCACGTTGAAGTTACAGAGAATGCACAGCAATTGGTTGCTGTTAAAGAGGTGGAATTCGATATCGCTGAACTAATGAAGAAAGCTAATGCGGAAGCTGGTAAAAATATAATTAAAAAATGTATTTCTTGTCATTCATTTGAAAAGGGAGGAGCTAATAAGGTAGGACCTCACCTATGGGACGTTGCTGGTAGAGACAAGGCAAAAATAGAGGACTATAAATATTCCGCCGCTCTGATTGCTCTTGGTGGCAAATGGGACGATAAAAGTTTATTTCATTTCTTGCATAAACCTAGCAAGTTTGCTCCTGGCACTAAAATGACTTTTGCTGGGCTCGGTAAGCCAGAAGAAATAGCTGATGTTGTACTATTTTTAAAAACATTTGCGCACGACTAACTAGTTTAAGTTACTTGAATATTTAAAACGGTAATGAATCATGAATAGTAATTGGGCTGCAGCGATTTGGCTATTATCCGGGCTACTAGGTATAGGACTGGAATTTACTACATTGCCTGGCATTGGCTTATTATTTTTAGGTCTTGGTGGATTATTGAATTCTATATTAGTACATAATTATCTGTTGTTTTATCAGTATCAATATATTTCTTTCGGCTTTTCTTCACTATTATGTTTTACCGTATTATGGTGGCCACTTAAAAAATATGCTTGTGCTAATAATAACGTAAATCACAATTTCGATATTGTAGGTAGTA
>JBPBQH010000028.1:0-2525 GCA_050954685.1 Janthinobacterium lividum
AATTTTCGGAAACCTAGTGAAAAATGCCATACTAAATTTTGGTAAATAATATCTTCTTCGTCTTTGGTCATCATAACCAAAGCGATATTATTAATACCCTCACTATTAAATATAGGTTGATGATTTATGGAATAATCAATATTTTTGCCGCAAGAAGTAGCAGCCAATAATGAATCATTAGCTGTAAAATGTTTATAGAATATAGTTAAGAGAGCCACTAATAAGGACGCAGCTGCTATAGTCTTAGCATACAGACTAAATTTAGTAGTCATTAGAAAAATAGTTAATATTAGATGTTATTATTTAGTCGCAAAAAATAATAAGCTAGCCATTATTAGTATTATTACTCACTGCTTAGAATTACCAGATGCTATTACTAACCGTTTAAATAACTCAAAATCCAGATCCGAATTCAAATATTCAGGGTGCCATTCTACGCCCAAAACAAATTCGTGATTAGGCGATTCTAAAGCTTCGATAATACCATCTGGTGCGGTAGCTGAAACGATTAAATGTTCACTAACTTCGCCAATAGCTTGGTGGTGAGTAGAATTTACTAAGTGCTCATTATAATCAGTCATGCTAGCAAGTATAGTATTTGGCTTAATATCTATAGAATGACTAGGAATATGTTTAGGAGCTGATTGCTCATGATTAATAGAGCTTTCAATATAGTCTGGAATGTTCTGGATCAAAGTTCCTCCACAAGCAACATTTAAAACCTGCATACCATTACAAATACCCAGGAGTGGCATATTTCTTTCCATAACATTTTTAGCCAGCTCAAGTTCAAAGCTAGCTCTTTGATCATTAACTTTTACTCTATCTGAGATAATTTGATGACCGTAAAACTTAGGGTTGACGTCACCGTCTCCGCCAGGAATTAACAATCCGTCTATTAAGTCCGCGATTTCATCAATTGAGTTAGGATCATAAGGAATCATGATTGCCAGGCCGCCAGCTTTAATAATGCAATCGGCATAATTTTGGCGAACTGCGTACCAAGGAAATATAGAATACATATACTGATCTGAATTCTTAGCCAGATCTAAAGTGATACCTATTATAGGTTTTCTTATCTTTTTTATCATATTAACCATCTAAAATTATTATTTTCGTAAGTTTAATTCTTACTTCCGTGACAATGTTTATATTTTTTGCCAGATCCGCAAGGACAGATCTCATTTCTGGAAATTTTTCCCCAGCTAATTGGGTCAGTAGCTATTCTGTTCTCTGGTGCAACATAAGCTTTAGTAAGTTTTACAGTAACTTCTATACTACTACCAGTATTATATTTTTCAAATCCAGGATCCTTCCTCGATTGTTTCATTTCTTGTAATTCTTTATGCTCAAGAGACACAGCATCCATAGTAGTATGACTCTTATCTATATGGAGATAACAAACCTGCTGAATGAAATGCTCATTTAAACTATTCATCATATGTTCAAATAGGTTAAATGCTTCGCGTTTGTATTCATTTAAAGGATCTTTCTGGCCGTAGGCTCTGAGCGAAATTCCTTGTTTTAAATAATCTAAATTATGTAAGTGATCCTTCCATACTTGATCAAGGATAGTTAGCAAGATATATTTTGTAGCGTCTCTCATAAGCTCTGGAGAATAGGAATCTTGCTTGAATTTATATAGATCCTTAACCATTTGAGTAATTTTTTGTATTACTTCTACTTCAGTAACTTCACCATCAATTAAATTATCTTCAAGCTTTAAAGAAAATATTCGGTATATCTCATGTTTTAGACCTTCGATATCCCAATCTTCCCTGTAAGAATTAGGTTTAATAAACACTAAAACTTTTTCTTGTACAAGGGGTTCAATAGCATTATTTAGGAAATAGGATACGTCATGTGAGCAAATAATCTCACTGCGTTGTTCGTAAATCACTTTACGCTGATCATTCATCACATTATCAAAATTTAATAAGTTTTTACGAATCTCAAAGTTGTGACCTTCTACCTTCTGTTGCGCTTTCTCTAGACTTTTACTGATCATTGGGTGTTGGATTGCTTCACCATCTTTAAGCCCCAAAGTTCTTAGAATTCCAGAAATTCTGTCAGATGCGAAGATACGCATCAGATCGTCTTCTAATGACAGGAAGAACTTTGTATTACCAGGATCCCCTTGGCGTCCAGAGCGTCCACGTAGCTGATTGTCTATCCTCCGACTCTCGTGTCTTTCAGTGCCTATTATATACAATCCCCCAACTGATAATACTTGCTGCTTCTCGTTGGCGATTTGCTCTTTTATTTCACTGATTCTATCGGCATGTTCTTGCTCGGAAAAAAGCGGGTTGTTATCGACAGCATCGGTAATCATCATATCTAAGTTACCACCAAGCTTTATATCTGTACCTCTCCCAGCCATATTAGTAGCGATCGTCACTGCTTTAAAACGTCCAGCTTGCGCTACGATGTGAGCCTCGCGTTCGTGAAATTTGGCGTTAAGAACGTTATGAACTATATTATGTTTGTTTAGTAGATTAGATATTTCTTCTGATTTTTCAATACTA
>JBPBQH010000029.1:0-2511 GCA_050954685.1 Janthinobacterium lividum
GCAACAACGACAAGACAATCTCTAGAGTAATTGATTCTCTAGCAAAAATAAATGATAATTTTCTTGGTGAGTTCATTATTATCAATCATAGCTCAGAAGATAACTCCCTTCGCAAAATTAAAAGTTCTGTCGGAACTATTACCAATGTTACAGTAATAACACAAGCTATAGAACAAGCAGGCACTAAAATTAATCATTATCTTTAAAGTGGTTGTGCCTAATATTAAAATTCAAGCATAATCATTATTGATATATTTTTCTGCCTATAAAACTACTAAACAACCATTTCCTCTCTTAGTAGATAAATTTTTTGCCTCATATTACTTTTTATTTTAGTTGTGTAATATGGACTATAATACTTGACAAGACGTTATTGAAGAATATACACCTGCCTGTGTTACAATATTAAACACTTGTCAACATTCTTCATAATAAATTAGTAGTATATTTTATTTGGCAGCCTCTGGATCATATATCTAAACTAAAGTTAGAGTACTAAAATAGCTAGTATATTCAATATAAAGGCCTTTAAACAATTTCAAATATTGAGAGTGAAGCATCTTGCTAATGTTGTTAAACCATCCGTTATAGAATTTTTTTCTAAGGTATTTGCTAGAAATAAACTAATGACAAAGACCTTAAAAATAACTGATAAAGATGGAGAAGCTACATTTTCTCCGATAATTAATGACCCTGGATGTAATATATATTTAGCTCTACAGAAAGACGCTTGTTCTTTTAAAAGTGCTCAGGAAATTTGTGGCGAGGTTTTTACTATGGATTTGGCTAGTTACATGAAGCTAGAATTTATTAACTTACCAGCAATAATGAACCCAGCCTCAGAAATTAGGACAGAGATTGATAAAAAATTAGGCAGACTCTATCCTGATTTAAGTCTAGCAAAAGGAAAAGCTATGCATATTCCAGCGTTAGGAGTTTCAGAACTGCACACGAAACAAGGCTTAGGTACAGCTTTAGTCAAAATAGCTCTATCATGAAGGTAAGAAAGCTGGTTACAAAATTGTATATAGTGAAGCTACCAGTTCTAAGTCCCAAAATCTTCAGATTAAAATGGGAGCTACTGTATTAGAGGAGATTATATACAAAAATTTTAAATATCAAGATCAATATCACTTTCAAGGCGTGGATGGCAATCAATCCCTACAATTACTACAAATAGATTTAACAATATAGAAAATAATGATTCTGCAGCTTATAACAACCTACAGTCCATTTATAATTTCATTAATAATAGAGGAAAATATTATAGAAAATTACAGGCAAGAACCTATATATAATTTATACACGGAAGCAGATAATTATTTTAGTGAACTCGAAATATTTACTCAGGTATTTCCTAAATAAAATGCTTATATTATATGATAGACAAGCGATACTTAAATGGTAAAGGCAGAGCTTAGAGAGGCTATTTTAGATAATTACTATCTCAAGACTTGAAATAAATTCTAAATATTGCATTTCATCACTTGAAGTGAAAGAATTGCAACATATATAACTATTACAAACTTAAAAATATGGAGATTATGATGAATTTCAAACCATTACATGATAGAATTGCTGTCAAACCTATAGAGCAAGATGAAAAAACTATCGGAGGTATTATTATTCCTGATACAGCTAAAGAAAAACCTGTTCAAGGTGAAGTAATTGCAGTGGGCCAAGGGGCTAGGGACGTTAATGGGGTAATTCATGCGCTGGAAGTTAAGGCAGGTGATAAAATATTGTACGGTAAATGGTCAGGTACAGAAGTTAAAGTTGGTGATCAAAATTTGATCATTATGAAAGAAAGCGATGTGATGGGTATTGTAAAATAGTCCCTAAGGATACTCAAAAGACAAACTAATATAAACTAAACTATAAGGAGAACACAAATATGACATCTAAACAAATTGATTATGGTACTGAAGCGCGAAAAAAAATGTTACAAGGTGTAGATATTTTAGCTAATGCAGTTAAAGTGACATTAGGACCTAAAGGAAGAAATGTAGCTATTGAACAATCTTTTGGAGTGCCACGGCTTACTAAAGACGGTGTAACTGTTGCTAAATCGATTGAACTCAAAGATAAAATTCAAAATCTTGGTGCACAACTTGTAAAATCAGTAGCAAGCAAGACTGCTGATGTTGCAGGTGATGGTACTACTACAGCAACCGTTTTAGCTCAAGCTATAGCTAGGGAAGGTAACAAACTAGTAGCTGCTGGTGCTAATCCAATGGACTTAAAGCGTGGTATAGATTTAGCAGTAACCGCTGTTGTTGAAGAGATTAAAAGCTTTAGCAAAAAAATAAGTAGCCAAGCAGAGATTGCTCAAGTGGGGACTATTTCTTCAAATGGTGATAGAGAGGTAGGAGAGAAAATTGCTGAAGCAATGCAAAAAGTAGGTAAGGAAGGAGTTATAACTGTTGAGGAAGCTAAAAATCTTGGATTTGATGTAGATGTTGTTGAAGGTATGATGTTCGATAGAGGTTATCTATCTCCTTATTTCGTAAC
>JBPBQH010000137.1:0-2481 GCA_050954685.1 Janthinobacterium lividum
GTCTAGCAGCCAGATGCAAGGCAGTAGGATTACCAAGCGCATTACACATCGCCTGAATTTTTGTGCTCAGTCCGCCCTTACTTCGCTCGATCGCTTCATCGCACCCCAAAGCTTTTTTTTAGCTCCAGCACTATGCTGATCGGCTCTGACAATTGTTGAGTCAATTGTCCCATACTCATTATCAGCGTCACAAGCTAAAGCTTCACATAGCCTTTGCCATAGCAGTGATTTACCCCCGCCTACTACGGCCTGAATGAATTACCCTATAATAGCCAAAGCGCTCAGGTAAATCTCGCCATGCTATTCCTGCTCTGTATCTATATATACTGTACTGCTTCTACAAAAAGCCGATTGTCCTTTGCAGTAAACCTCTACGTGGCCCGCTGTACCAGCCAATAAGTTCTTTATCCTATCCTATTGATCATCTCTTAATGCATAGCGCCGCATGTAATAAACTTTTTGATTTAAAACTATTATAGCCTCATTTTTAAATCTTTCCTAATTAATGACACGCCCTAGTGTGTGATACAAAAAATATCCATCATAGATAATGGCTATACTCAGTGCCTGGCCTGTAAAAAATGAACCTGAAATAGCCTATACTTCCTCATACAACTAGGGGACCTTATAAAAACATCGCTGACGCTCAGCGCTTTTATTTTCTGGATAGATACTCATTAGCTGGGAAAATATTAATAAACGTAGAACAGTTACTGCAGGAGAAATAATCATTAAAAGTAGCATTATCAAGTAATAAGCAAATGGTACAATGCCACTAATCAATAAAATTATAGTCGCGAACAGAATGATCGTATTACATACAATTAATAATCTACGTTCTGAATATCTTGCTATAAGCTTATAATCAAACATACTAGATATTGAATAGGTAATTACTATAATACTCTGGTGCAGGACATAATTAAAAATTGATAACCACATAATTTCAATAAAAATAAATGGGCTGGAAATAATGAAGTAGAAATAAATAAGGGATTTGATAGGATTTTTCTATAGTCCTTTACTTTTAGTAACCCCTTTAAATTTATAAGCTAGCATAAAATTAATTTTAGATAAGTAATTTAGCAAGCTTTACAATGCCTGTGAAAATAGTATTCGCTCTATTAATAAAATATTGGAGATTTTTACCAGCTAATTCAAAACTTGATAAATACAATAAAGATGATATTATTTTGAAATTATGAAATTATTAAGTAATACTAATGAACATTCACGAATATCAGGCTAAGCAAATATTAAGGCACTATGGAGTCCCTACTTCTCACGGAGTAGTTGCATTACAAAGCAAAGAAATAGATAATGCTATTAATAGCTTAAACGCTGGACTTTACGTAGTTAAAGCACAGATTCACGCTGGTGGCAGAGGCAAGGCCGGTGGAGTCAAAGTTGTTGCAAGTAAACAAGAAGCTATTAGAGCTGCTCATGAACTCTATGGCAAAACACTTGTTACTCATCAAACGGGTCCTGAGGGTCAAAAAGTTAGGCGTATCTATATTGAAGCTGGCTGTGATATTCTAAAAGAATATTACTTTAGCGTCGTACTCGATAGGAACAGCAACAGAGTAACATTCATGGCGTCTACAGAAGGTGGAATAGATATAGAAGAAGTTGCTCACAAAACGCCTGAGAAAATAATTAAAATTTCAATTGATCCTGCAACTGGTGTGCAATCCTTTCATTGCAGACAAATTACTTTTGCTTTGGATCTCAAAGCTGAGCAAGCTAAACAAATGATTGAAATTATTAAGTCAACCTATGATGCTTTTATTGGCACGAATGCGGATCAAATAGAAATTAATCCTTTAGTAGCCACCTCTGAAGGAAATATGCTTGCTTTAGATGCTAAAATTAGTTTCGATGATAATGCTCTTTATAAACATCCAGAAATTCGGGCGATGCGCGATGAAGACGAAGAAGATCCTTTAGAAACAAGAGCTTCAAAAGCCGGACTTAGTTATGTAAAGATGAATGGTAACATAGGATGTATGGTTAACGGCGCAGGTCTTGCTATGGCTACTATGGATATCATAAAGTTATATGGAGCAGAACCCGCTAATTTCCTGGATGTTGGAGGTGGTGCTGATAGAGAGAGAGTTACTGAGGCTTTTAAAATCATTTTTTCCGATCATACAGTCCAAGGTGTCTTGGTTAATATATTTGGCGGCATAATGAGATGCGATATCATAGCCGAAGGTATAATAGCTGCAGCAAAAGACCTCGAGCTGAAAGTTCCGCTTGTTGTAAGATTAGCAGGAACTAACTTTGAACTAGGAAAAAAAATCCTAGCTGGTTCAGGGTTAGCAATAATTCCGGCCGATGATTTAGCAGACGCGGCTGAAAAAATAGTTCAAGCAATAAAATAATTTGGTTTTAAATATGGCAATATTAATAGACAACACTATAAAAGTAATTTGTCAAGGCTTTACGGGCTCACAGGGTACTTTCCATTCTGAGCAAGCT
>JBPBQH010000080.1:0-2475 GCA_050954685.1 Janthinobacterium lividum
TAAAATCAGCAATTATGTTAAAAACTTGATTATCTCTTGGGAAAATAATTAAAAATAGACATATAATTATCAGTAAGATTGTGAAGGAGCGTTTCAAAAGAATGAGACTAAACCTTATAACTTTAGTGGCATTGTTGGTGGTTTTGACCCTATTTTTTAGAATCGCCATTATCTAATCTTGTTTAAATAATACGTGCTTTAACTTGCTCAAATTTTCTAGAACTTGACCAGTGCCTAGGGCAACACAAAATAATGCTTGATCGGCTACAAACACTGGCAGCTTAGTTGCTTCTCTTATTATGTAATCTAAATTTTCTAATAAAGCCCCTCCTCCGGTCAATACTATACCCCTATCTACTATGTCAGATGCTACTTCTGGTGGTATAGATTCTAGCACTACTCTTACGGCATTTATTATCTCGTCTATTGGATCTTTCAGACTTTTTGCGATTTGTTCTTCACTAATTTCTAATTGTACTGGGACACCGTTTATTAAATCTCTACCTTTGATTATTATTTTTTTGGGCTCGGCATTTGGATCAGCGTAAGCAGTACCGATTTGCTTTTTAATTTTTTCTGCCGTTGATTCTCCTATAAGTAAATTAAAGTGGCGTCTAATATAAGAGATAATAGCTTCATCCATTTTATCACCGCCGACACGAACTGATTTAGAGTAAACTATACCTCCTAAAGATAGCACTGCAACTTCCGTAGTTCCGCCCCCTATATCTACCACCATTGAGCCAGTAGGTTCTGTAACTGGTAACCCAGCTCCTATAGCAGCAGCCATTGGTTCTTCAATTAAAAATACTTCTCTTGCACCAGCACCTTCTGCCGCCTCTTGAATTGCTCTCCTTTCTACTGGAGTTGATCCAGAAGGTACACAAACTATTATTCTCGGTCCTGTAAAGGCTTTTACATTTTGAGCCAATTTAATGAAATATTTAAGCATTTCCGCAGCTGCTTTGAAATCAGCTATAACTCCATCTTTAAGAGGTCTTTTGGCTTCAATATCAGGTGGAGTTCTGCCTAACATCATTTTAGCTTCATGGCCACATGCGTAAGTTTTGAAAGCTCCATTTTCTTTAATAAATGCTATCACTGCAGGCTCATTAAGTACTATTCCTTTGCCTTTAACATAGACTAGCAAATTAGCTGTGCCGAGATCTATTGCCATGTCTGATGCAAATAAACTAAATAACTTTAAAGACATTTAATTTCCTCCAAAATAAGTTTTATATAATATTTAATATTCTATTATTCTTGCTCATCAGTTGCGCATAGTAACCGATACTGAATTGTAGTTTACAATAAAGTAATAATAGTTATTTGTCATTTAAATGCAGAATAATAAGGTTGCTAATTAAAACTAATAGTATAATAGGCAAGAAAATAGCAAAGCTTGGTGCCATATTATTATATATTAGTATTCTTGAAATTACTTCGATCACTGAATATATAATAAAGCTTGATAAGGAGCCAAGAGCAAACATTTTTTTCTGCGCATTATTTCTCTGTCCTAGACTTATGAAGCAACTTGCAAGCAGGGTAGTACCCATCATAAATATAGGTTTACATAGTTGTTTGTAATAATAAATTTGATAATCAATTACAGTCACTCCCATGCTTGAGAGATCGTTGATTAATTTGCTGATATTCCATATCGAAGTCATTTCTGGAGTCAATGCATCGCTAGAAATATTCTCCAAAGATAAACTAGTAGCAACATCAATTTCACCATGCAATTTGGTAGTATTATTATTAAAAATCTTTACTTCACTAAGACGTATGACACCATTTAATAAGTCGGCTTCCTTAGCGTCTATTCTTTTTGAAAGCTTCTTCTCACTATCTAAAAACAATACCGTCACTTCGTTTAATTTGCTTGATATCTGATTAACGGACTTAATATAAATTATTCTATTTTCTTGATTATAATTTTCAAAAAAATAACTATTATTCTTCATCACTATATGATCGCTATATTTATTGCCCAGCGCAGCATTTTCTATATTTCCGTATTGCTTCAGACCATATGCACCAATTGGATTTAATATCAGCAGCATTAATAGACCTATTAATCCAGAAGTTATTACTGCTATAGTTATAACACGCTGCAATGATAATCCATTACCTATTATTACTACTATTTCGTTTGAGGTAATTAGATATTTTATGAAAAATAACATACTGATAAAAGATACTAGAGGAGATATACTATTAAGCAAATAAGGAACTTTGTATAATACTAATTTCCAGAAAAACTGTGACGACAAATTGGCACTTTGCAATTTTTGTAGGACATCAAAGACGTTTGATAGAGATAATATAAAAGCGAGTACAAATATAGTATAGCTAAAATATCGACAATATAAGCTTGATAAGTAAATGTTCAGTGTTCTGTGATTGATCATATCACATTAATTTGATGGTGGGCCTGGCAGGACTTGAACCTGCGACCAACCCGTTATGAGC
>JBPBQH010000182.1:0-2451 GCA_050954685.1 Janthinobacterium lividum
AGGTTTGAAGCGTGCATCATATTTATATTGATAAAATAGATTCATAGCTTCATGTATTCTTATTGAAAATCTGCCAACATTGCCTTTCTGGCTATTATTAGGCATTTTTTGGCTATGTATAAATTGTCCTATAAATATATCATAGTAATTATTATTGACTAACGAAGCAATATTGATTCCATAGCTGGCGCGGTTGCCTGATTCGTAATAATCAATGCCGCTATAGTGATTAGCAACAAATAAATTATTTTCTGTAATATCGCATCTATACGGATCAATCAGGTGAAATTCCTTATCACTAGGTCTCGCTCTACGGCCAATTATAGCTGAAATTACTGGCTCTAAGATTATAGAATATGTATTAAAATATTTTATTAATGGGTAGCGCCACGCACTATGAAGCTCTGGTATAGTTCTTGAGTCTAATTTTCTGCCGTTATTGAGACCATTATGAGCAAAATATAGATCTCCTCTAGTCTTAAGAGTCTGAGTAAACATATGCCCTTGATAGCTTGTAAAATTATTAATTAGGGAAAGATCTAGTGAGCCTCTATCAATTTTCTTAGTATATTCTTGGTAGCTTATAATATCATTTTTAATAACGAAATAGGTGCTTCCTTCATCGTCTAAATCTATTATATTTTTGGTTTTGATTTTGGGCAAGATTAATGGATCTGTACGACTAGAATCGTTGGCGCTAAGGCCTTGAAAATGTATAGCTTCCAAAATAAAATAATTGTAGTTTTGTATTTTATTTAGATAAATTTTTGACGGAAGGTATACTTCGTGGCTATTGAGATAATTCTTCAAATACGCTTTATCCGAGGTGTGCTTTATATCGAACCCATATTTCCAATTTCCAGCAAAAAAATTACCGTATAATGAAAAATAGGCACTATTTATTTTTCTATTTTTATAAGGAACTTTTCCATAACTACCATCAATTTGGTAATAGCCATTAGTCAACTTGTGCCTTCCTTGCAACTCAAATACTGCGTATTTTTCTGCTATTCTAGGAGATAGAGTAAAATCCATATTAGGCTTAGTTCTGAAATAAAACGGAATTACAAGCTGATTATTCGTAACTAGAGGAACTAATAATCCAGATTGAGCCTTCGCGTCAGGTGTCGCGTGAGAAAAATATGGAGTAAATAAGATTGGTACGCCATATACCTCAAAGAATACATTCCTATAAGTTATTTTTTCCCGGTCAAAATTCAAATCTGTTTCCTCTGCTGAAATTTGCCAAATAGGTTTGCTGTTACAAGTGATTGAGCAAGGAGTAAAAACTGATTTTTCTAGCCTCAAATGATTTTCGCTGATTCTTGCAGCTAATCTGGAAGCTAAAATTACATTATCCTTGCTGAACTTTAAAACGAAATCTGAAATTACCCCAGATTTCAATCGG
Organism: Janthinobacterium lividum; assembly: GCA_050954685.1. GTDB lineage: Bacteria > Pseudomonadota > Alphaproteobacteria > Rickettsiales > Rickettsiaceae > JBPBQH01. The sequence goes on from JBPBQH010000182.1 coordinate 1,409, forward strand.
TCTTTGAATATTACTTTTTCTGCTAGTACTGTTTTGCCTCCGCTTTCCTTAATTCTTACATTTCCTTCAGCCCAAATATGATCTTTTTGTAAGTCATAAATTATTGAATTAGAAGTGATAGTAAATTTATCTATTATAACCTCGATATTACCATTGGCGAAAATAAATTCCTCATTTTGGTCATATTCTATATAATCAGCACGAAAAAGAGCTTGGCCACTAGGGATACGGAACTCAGGTACCGCTGCAGAGTTTAGAGGTAGGCAAAGTGTGATTAACCAGAGCAGATTTTTTCTAAGCATCTTTGTGATTGCTCGATATATGCAGTTAGTTATAATATTCAAATACATGGGTGTTTTTATTACAATATGACTAAGAAATATGTGAATTTATCCGTAACTCTTTTTTAAGATGGATAAAATCCTTTGTAACCGTCTAAAATATACTAAACTCCAATTATTTAAAACGATTAATTAAATGTTTGAAAATAGTGAAACTAACACAAACGAAAAGGCAACGTTTTCTGTAAGCGAAATATCTGCAAAAGTTAAGGACTTATTAGAAACTAATTTTAATCATATACGTGTCAAAGGAGAAATATCTGGATTAAAGATAGCTACTTCTGGTCACGGATATTTCAACTTGAAAGACAACTTTGCCGTGCTGGCGTGTACTTGTTGGCGACCGGTTCTATCCAAAATTCAATTCAATTTGATAGATGGTATAGAGGTAATAATATCTGGCAGGATGACTTCTTATGGCGGTCAATCACGCTATCAACTAACTGTTGAGAGAATAGAGCCTGCAGGGATTGGCGCTATGATGCAAATCTTGCAAGAGCGCAAGATCAGATTAGAAAAAGAAGGCTTATTCGATATATCAACAAAGCAAGCTCTTCCTTTCCTACCAAACATTATAGGCGTCATTACTTCAATCACTGGAGCTGTAATTAGGGATATAATACATCGTATAACTGATCGGCATCCTACAAATATAATAATTTGGCCAGTGACGGTTCAAGGAGAAAACGCAGCGGATGAAAT
>JBPBQH010000030.1:0-2449 GCA_050954685.1 Janthinobacterium lividum
CAAGGATAAAAAATATATTAGTATAATTATGCATATTAGAATTAGAAAAATAATTCTCTTATTCATGGCGATAGGAAGCATTTGTTACCTAGAATGAAAATATTAACTTTATTAATATTACTACCTGGTAAACAATTTCTAGATAAAATTAGAAGAGATATTGAATTTTATGTTAAAGAATTATTATTAATGTTGTCAAAAAGCGGCTCATCTTTTTAGTGTAGAATACAGAGCGGTTAAAGAAACCTTTTTTATTACGTAATTTTAAGTCAAAATATTTAGCTCAATAAAGTACTTTACCTAAGATGTCCCAGTCAAAAATGCAAAATATGCTGGCTTCTTTTTTCGTCTTGAGGTTTATTTTAGAGAGTATTTTCAACTTTTTTGATTTTCCGAAATAAGCTATTCTTTAATCTTTGTAAGTTTAATTCAATATCTGACTGTATATTGATTCATCGAAATCTTTTTCTAACCAATTATTTATTAGATGCGATAGCGATTTTGGTAGAACATTGATATATCCGATTTGATCTAAACTAACCCATTTGAAATATATATGTTGCTCTAATTGCGGTGGTAGTATTCCCGCTTTGCACTTGTCTGAGCTATCTAGGGATATAAAATTATATTCGTGATTACGACAAAGCTGGAGATCAGGTCTAATTTCAAATTTGTGTTCTAAGCAACCTAAAAATCTTACTATTTTGAAATTATAACCAGTTTCCTCACATAGCTCTCTAATTAATGCAGCTTTTAAGCTTTCGCCATATTCAACATGTCCTCCGGGCAAGAAATAGAAAGGAGAAGCCATATCACATGGATAAGCTAATAACATTTTCCTGTCTTCTATTTATAATGGCACGGGAAAGAATATGTATCTCATTATTCATCATATTATTTTGCTTTATATTTTTACAAAATTCTACTGATTCAGCTCGTATTTTTGACCAATTCAAGAGAAATAATAAGAGTGAGACTAGAAATACGAAGGACAGATAAATTGTCCCCCGCATGAGTAACTATTAGATTTATAAGCTTTAGCAGAACTAGTATTAAAGCTTACTTTTTCATAAATTTGTTATAATCACTTATTTTATCATTTAATTCTTCTAGTTTTTTAACTAGATTACGACGCATTTCTTCAGTTCTTGCATCATCGGCTTTATTGTACTTATCAAGTTCTGCCTTGAGATTATCACGTTCTTGTTTAAGCTGCTCAATTCTTACGTCTTTGCTATCTTTAGAGGCTGTCATAGCATCATCAACTTGTGCTGATAATCTATTATATAGTTCTGAAGTCTTGTCTGTAAATTTTGCAACAGCTGTTTTTGCAGTATCTTTTAGACTATCCTTAAGATCTTTAAGGCTATCCATAACTGTACGATCATATTTAACTACAACAGCGTCTTGAGTAGTTGTTGTGACAGTTGTATCTGTATCAACAGGAGCTACTACATCAGCAAAAGAAGTTGCAGAGAAAGTTAGCGCGGTACCAGCTAGTAATGATAATAATGTACGATTCATTTTAATTGATCCTTATTGTGTATATATTTTATTAAATTACAATGACTGCAAAACTCAAATAGCGACTCAAGTTTGCTATTATGATCTTTCCTTGTTTTCATTGTATTCTCTGATTTTATCGTTTAATTCGTGTAGATTGTCAACAATCTTTTGATGAGCTTCGTCAGCTTTATCTTTGCTATCGTCTTTGTAGTCATCTAGTTTGCCCTTTAATTCATCGCGTTTGGCTACTAACGCATCAAGCTTTTCGTCCTTTGTGTCTTTCATGGAGGAAACCATCTCTTCTATCTTAGTAGATAGAGATTCGTACACATTTGAAGCTTTTTCGCTTATTTCATGAGTCGCAATTTTTGCGGTCTCAGTTAAATTTTTTCTTAGTTCTGCTAAGTTATCTAGTATTGATCCCATAATATTTCTTCCTTAAATAATTGCTACAAATTGCGAAATAATTCACCCCTAAGATTATAACACCCTAGAATCTAAACGCAAGGCTTCTTTGGAAAGCTTAAACGTTATTTATTAATTCTTATAAATTCGATTATCTCTTCAGGAGTAGTAGCAGTATGAAAATGTTTCAAATATTTACCGTCTTTACTAAGTAGATAAATGAAGGATGAATGATCAAGCATATAGTTACTGCTTAAATTATCACCAGCTCTTACATAATATACTTTGAATAAATCAGCTACTTTTCTTATTTGCTCAGGAGAACCAGTAAGACCCACAAATTTAGTTTTAAAGTGAGATAAATATTCCTTTAAGACCTTAGTGTTATCGCGTGCTGGATCTATAGTTATAAATATTGGCATAACATTAATTTGATATTTACTGAGCACATTTAAAACTTCTGCTAGCTTATGTAAAGAGTCGGGGCAAATATCAGGACAATAAGTAAAGCCAAAATATATTAAACTTAATTGTCCTT
>JBPBQH010000081.1:0-2447 GCA_050954685.1 Janthinobacterium lividum
ATACTAGCTGACAGCAATACTGATAGAGTACTGGGCGCCCATATAATAGGGCCAGACGCTGGAACTTTAATAGCTGAAATAGCAATAGCTATGGAATTTTACGCCTCATCTGAGGATATAGCTAGGACTTGTCATGCTCATCCCACTCTAAGTGAAGCCATAAAAGAGGCAGCATTAGCTGTTGATAAAAGATCTATAAATTCCTAAAGCAGTATTATTTGTAGTTTTTGGTAATTATGTTAAGCTTGAACTTTATAACAACAGCATGTATTATGACGCTCTAAATCAGAGTAATATTATGAAAATATTAGCAAATTCAGTAAGAGTTGGAAATATTTTGGTTCATAGGAATCAATTATATAAGGTTGCTAAACCTCCTGAGCATACCAAACCAGGAAAAGGTCCTGCTTATATACAACTTGAAATGAAACCAATAGGAGGTGGTAATAAGCTTAACGAACGTTTTAGTTCCTCCGATTATATTGAGACAGCACAACTGGAGCAAAAAGATTTTGAGTATTTATATTCTGAAGGAGCAAACTTAGTATTAATGGACAGGGAAAATTTTGAGCAAATAACAGTGAGTAAGAAAATCCTCAGCGATAAGTTGCATTTCCTCAAAGATAATATGATTATTAAAGTCGAGTTCTATAAAAACGATCCCTTAAGCGCTGAGCTACCTATGACTATAGTTGATGAAATAATAGAAACTGATCCTGTTATAAAAGGGGCAACGGCCACATCGTCATTTAAGCCTGCTCAGCTGGCTGGAGGAGCTATGGTCAAAGTGCCTTCCTACTTAACTGTAGGAGAAATGATAGTAGTCAAAACCGAGGATAGTACGTATGTTGAGCGAGCAAAATAATATTTATGCAACCATTAACCAACTCTTTAGGTAATTCTCTAAGAAAAGTAGCTAGACCTCTTCTTAGGGATTTCTACGAATTAGAAATGCTCCAGAATTCCAGCCGAGGAACTACAGATTTCTGTAACAGATCTTTTCAGAAAGTAAAAACTTCATTACGAGATGAATTTGCTAGAAATCACGATCATATAATTTTTGCTGATAGCACTGATAGTAGTAGCGAAATTCCAATTGATGCAAGTGCAGTACTGTTGATACAACCCATTGAGGCCATTAATAATTTATCTAAGAGTTTGCCTTTTTTCTGCTTAATGGTCACCTATCTCAAGAAAATAGATGGTAAGTTGACAGCCATGAATTCCATAATGCTATTTCCTGCTCTTCACGAGTTGCTCTATGCAGAGAAAGGTGGAGGTTCATGGTTTGAGAAAACTTCTATGGATTCATCAGGCAAGGCTATAAGACTTAGAATTCCAAATAATTCAATACCTGAAAAACCTTTTATAGGCACTGATTCTTTCAAGCATTCATCACCAAACATCAGGATTACTGGCTCTTTTTGCTATGACTTGAATCTATTAATGATAGGAAAACTTGACGCTATATACGCTAGTTCGCTAAATTCAGTTCTTAAACCAGGCTTCGAATTATTTGTCAAAGAAGCCGGAGGTTTTATTTGTGATCTTAATTCTGGAGTTATTGCCTCTAATCAAAAACTTACTGAAAAAATTAAACATCAATACACTTAATTTTCAAAATAGTGTTCAGAATTACTCAAAGTATTTTGTAAATTATTCATAATAATTTATAGTAAGTTTTAGCTTGTTTAAATTGTCGAGAAAAAAATGAAAATGTTTAATATAAATTGTGATTTTGGCGGACAAATGGCTTCTTTTCCTATCTATATTGGTCAGCCAGAACAAAGTCACCATCCCGCAAAATTTCAAGAAAGCTGGTTATCGTCAGAAAAACAAGCTATAATACCGACTGAAGTGATGGCAGCACTAGCTAAATTGAAAGAACTAGCAGACAAAAATAATGTGCTTCTAGAAGAATTATGTGTCTATGCACTAGGTGCTGAGCAGCAAGAAGAAAACGCGGCTGCAAACGCATCACAAGAGGAAGAGGAACAAAGTCAAGAAGGTGATAATCAAAATATCATGGACTCCAAAGTACTCTCAAATGATGATCTAATAAATGAGCCTGAAGAAAAACAAGAATCTCAAAAAACCGAATAAAATTCCCTATACCAAAAAAACTACTGAAGAAAAATTTTAAAAATCTCAGTACAATCTGAGTACATTGTACTTTAATAATCTAGATACTGTCAGTTCTATCAAATGTTTGAGTTTATTATAAGTGAAGTTCTTAGTTCTATCAAATGTTTGAGTTTATTATAAGTGAAGTTCTTAGTTCTATTAACTGTTGAGTTTCTTTTGCGATTCGTTCGCATAATATAGCTAATCCTAGATAAAAGTGTTATGATATGAGTATTATGACATATTCAAAAGATTTCAGAGAGAAAGTCCTTAAAATGAAGGTAAGAGAGAAATTAAGTATAGCAAAAACAGCTAAGCGATTT
>JBPBQH010000031.1:0-2409 GCA_050954685.1 Janthinobacterium lividum
ACTTTATCTAGTCATACCGTAGATATCCCTATGAAAATATTAATAGCAGCGTTTAAATTTCTATTAATTTTATAGTCACAGTTTTGACATTTCGTTATAACTCTAGCTTTTTAGTCTAATTTCCAGCTTGCTTGTTTTAACGTGAAACTCCTGTACTTCCGAAATGGCTTAAACTTTGGTGGTAATGCTTTTCTACCTATACGTGTTTTACACCATAAGAAAAAAGCAGCATAACTCTTGTATATTCTCTCTACAATTCTTATGTTTCTTGTGATTATTGAATAATTTAAATCGAAATGATTTTCTCACAATGATCTTATGCTCTTGTATCATATTCAATTTCTATCAGATCAGCTCTTGTCTCCTTGCAAATCTCATAAAAGATCGCTTCTAAACGCTCTTCAACCTTGCCAGTTAATATTTTTTTTCGATATTTAGGGCAGCATATTACGTGATATTTGCGAGAATAACATATATTATTGTTTGTCTTGAATGTTAATTTCATTAAGTTAAACTAACAAATAAAACTATTGTTATCAACAATCAACGTCTTACATCTTAGTTTGGTAAAAATTTTCCTTGTTCAATTTAATTTGAATTAGTGGTAAGAGTAAGAACTATAAAAAATTAGTTAGCATGAACAATATTATAATAGCTCTGGTCGGCAGGCCAAATGTCGGAAAGTCTACATTATTTAATAGATTAAGTTTAAGAAAAAAAGCAATAGTTCATGATCTCCCGGGAGTAACTAGGGATCGTAAATACGCTGATGCCCATATTGGCCCCCTTGAATTCATTATAATAGATACGCCAGGGCTCGAAGAATTACAGAACAATGAATTGGAAGAAAGAATGATGCATCAAACTTTTGAAGCTATAGAGGAAGCTGATCTCGTTTGCTTAATAGTAGATGGAATAGAGGGAATAACACCAGCCGATAAGTTTTTTGCCAGCATTATCAGGAAGTCTACTAAACATTGTATTCTAATAGTCAATAAGTGCGAGAAAAGAAATTTTCTTGCTCAAGAATTTCATAAATTAGGTTTTGGCCAACCAGTAGCTATATCAGCTGAACATTCAATTGGTATGATGGATCTTTATGAGACCATTTCTGAGAAAATCTCTGAGCATAATCTTGAGCGTTCAAAAATTGCTGATCCTATAAATACTCAATATGTTCAGATTGTTGTTGTAGGCAGGCCTAATAGCGGAAAATCTACCTTCATTAATGCTATATTAGGTACAGAACGTCTACTTACTGGGGCAGAAGCAGGAATTACGAGAGAATCAATCGAAATAAGCTGGCAATACAAAGAACACCAACTGAAACTTATTGATACAGCAGGATTGAGAAAAAAAACCAATGTTGTCAAGTCTTTAGAAAAACTTTCTACTGGAGATACTATCAACAGTATAAAATTTGCTAATACAGTGATATTGATGATTGACTCGCAAACCCCTCTGGAACAGCAAGATCTAAATATAGCAACACATGTTATATCAGAAGGTAGAAGTCTCATTGTTGTGATCAATAAGTGGGATTTAGTAAGCAATAAACTTGCATTCAAAGATGAACTACACTATAAGCTTGATTCACATCTCTCTCAAGTCAAAGATATCCCAGTGATTTTCATTTCTGCCCTCAATAAGATCAATCTTGATCAAGTTTTAGACGAATCTATCAAAATGTATAATTTATGGAACAAAAGAATTCCGACAAGCAAGTTAAATCAATGGCTTGCATTTGTTACAGAAGCCCATCCTCTTCCCCTTCAAAAAGGAGGTAGAAGAATAAGAATAAAATATATGACACAAATTAAAACTAGACCGCCAACTTTCAAGATATTTTCTAATAATCCGGAAAAAATAGCCGATAGTTATAAAAAATACTTAATGAACAACTTACGTGAGACCTTTAAATTGCCTGGAGTACCCATCAGATTCTATTTTGACAAGACCGATAATCCATATGTAACCGAAAAATGAAATCAATTTGGCTGACGAGAAGTTTAGCTCAAAACTTGCAACTCGAAGAGCAACTTAAAGTTTATAATTTTAGATTCATAAACCATCCACTAATAACTTACACAGATGATAATGAAGTCTTTAGTAGTGACATATTCAGTAAATATACAAATATCGTTGTTACAAGTAAACACGCAGCAGCAAGAATCGCCAATAGTTGTTCAGCGCCTGAAAATAATGAATATATTTGTGCTTGGGTGGTAGGTAGCAATTCCGCCAATATCTTAAGAAATGCAGGTTTCCAGGTCAAATTTGCTGCTATGAATGTTAAACACTTACTAGTTAATCTACCAAAATTAATATATAGTAACACCGTCTATTTGTCAGGTAATATTATCACACAACGTCTACCTATAGAAATTGAGAGGTTAGTTATTTATAATA
>JBPBQH010000224.1:0-2379 GCA_050954685.1 Janthinobacterium lividum
TTATGACTTTTATTCCTTGCGATATGTCTTTTCAGCTGCTGAAAAGCTAAGGAAGGAAACAAGGGATTTATGGCTAAATAAATATGGTATAAGAATCCTAGAGGGCTATGGCTCAACAGAGGCAGCTCCAATAATTGCAGCTAACACTCCAATGCACCAGCGTCCAGATACGGTTGGAAGGTTAATGCCCAAAATGGAATATTTTATTAAGCCAGTAAAGGGAGTCGGAGTAGTTGGAGACGGAGGAAAATTATATGTAAGAGGTCCGAATGTAACTTGTGGACATATAATGGCAAACAAGCCAGGCTTAATTCAACAAGCTCATAATTTAGAACTGGGTTGGGGCTGGTACGATACAGGAGATATAGCCACTAGCAATGAGGAAGGTTACATTACTTTACAAGGCAGGGCAGAGCAATTAATAGAAATAGATGGGAAGTTAGTGTTTTTACAATCGATTGAGAACACTGCTTATGATATCGATTCTATAAGCACGAATGCTGTAACTACTTTGAAAAGCGGTAAGGATTTACAGAAAATTTTCCTATTTACTAATAGTGAAATAATCAATCAGCAAAAATGGCCAGACTTCGTAACAAAACAAAATTTGCCTGATTTATATTTAGATGTAACTATTATAAATATTCAAAACATTCCTCTGCTTACAGTTGGAAAAATTGACTACAAAAAGATCACTCAGTTAGCTCAGGACTATATAAATGAATGAACTAAAAGATGATAATCGGGTTAGTTCAAATATTCTTGGATCAAGCTTAAAGATAAAATTGAAAATGCCTGTATGATTTCTAATGAAAGAAATAGCTTGTCATTAATTAAGAGCCAAGCAAGACGTTGAAAAAATCTTGATCACGTAAATAGAGTTGATTGCAAAAATAGTTCTAACACTAGTCGTTTTTTTGATAGCAAAAAGATCATTTGGAGCAAAAAATTATCATAATATTTAACAATTTTCTAATTTATTTATCTTACAGCATCTAGATATTTTCTTTTCGTCTAACGCGGCCGTTTTGCTGAAAATATTGGTATTTGCTTTTGTCGAAATTTTTGATTAGAGTATTTTTAAAATATAATATTAAGGCTGCAGAATATGTACAAAATAATAGTTTGGGCACTACTAATAAAAAAAGATAAGATTTTATTATTGAAAAAACCTGATAACGGCGAATGGACTTCAGTTGGAGGACATGTCGAAGATCATGAATCTTTAAAGATGGCTGTTTGTAGAGAGGCAATGGAAGAATTAGGAATCAAAATCCAAGAAGAAAATTTAAGTTTATTATGCGTAATAGACCGCAAATTAGATGACGCTTATAAGTTCCATGTGTTTTTTCATGCTTCTCAATGGGAAGGAGATCCGGTAAATAAGGAGCCTGATGTTCATACTGACGTAGAATGGTACAAACTAAGTAATTTACCAGATAATCTAGGGCCTCTAGCTTCAGCAGCTATTGATTCTTTAGATACTAAGCAACTTTACTACTTCAGAGATCATCAAGAAGAAAGAGAAGTATAATATTATTTTATTGCACTCATCATCGTCTTGTTATAGATATGAATTATAGATGAATCATTCGCTTGATTAAGTAACTATATAGCTCTACAAATCTGAATTTTTTTATCAGATTGAAGTCAGTCCCTATCATCATAGGCAACATAGTAACAAAAAAATACGGTTTATGTATAATTAAAATTAACAAAAAGTAATAGGAGAAAACATGAATAAGAGTGCTATAGAAGAATCTGTAAGAAAAATTGTAGAAGAGAGTACAAAATTAGCGCAAAATACTGGCAGCGGCACACATCATACCTCATCAACTTACAGTTCAACATCAACTCGTGATTCAGTAACAACTAAAAATGGCGAAGTAATACATGAAGAACATACAGTAGCAACTTCAGGGGACCTACCTGATCTTTGTAGTGATCAATAATTATTGATATTTCATGTAGAAGTTCAAAAAGGATTAAAAGCTTCCTTAATCTGGAAGTGCTTGATCCTTCAGTGAAAATTTTACTCAAACGATATAATATGATTCGTATACCAATAATAGGCTTTATGTAGCAGGGCTAGGGTAGGGCATGTCATCAATTAGGAAAAATTTAAAAATGAGGCTATAATAGTTTTAAATCAAAAAGTTTATTACATGCGGCGCTATGCATTAAGAGATGATCAATGGGATAGGATAAAGAACTTATTGGCTGGTATACCAGGCCACGTAGAGGTTTACTGCGAAGGACAATCGGCTTTTTGTAGAAGCAGTACAGTATATATAGATACAGAGCAGGAATAGCATGGCGAGATTTACCTGAGCGCTTTGGCGATTATAGGATAATTTCATTTAGGCCATAGTAGGTGGG
>JBPBQH010000183.1:0-2351 GCA_050954685.1 Janthinobacterium lividum
ATAGACTATTTTCACTTCTTTATAAAGTATCAGATAACATTACTTATCTAAAAGATTTGAAGGCTGAAAATGAAAATTTAAAGCATCAACTAGTGCTCCTGGAAAAACTTAAAAGCGAAAATCAAATAATCGAAGCTGAAAATATCCAACTTAGAAGGCTTCTTAATACTGTACCAGATCCAGTGCAGTCTTTTTTTACAGCAAGATTACTAAGTGTAGTAAATAATCCATTCAGTAGATCTGTTCTAATAGCTGCTGGCGCCGATCAAGGTACAAAAATCAACCAACTAGTTACGAATGATGAAGGGCTAATAGGCAGAATCATTAAACAAACTAATAATTATTCAAAAGTTATGACAATTAATGATACTAATTCTCATATTCCAATAATAACTTCGATTACTCGGGAGAAGGGAATATTAGTTGGTTATAATACCGGAGCTAAGATTATACATCTGTCAAAAAATCATTCTGCTCAGATCGGTGAGAAAATTATTACATCCGGGGATGGTAATATCTATCCTTACGGAATTAATGTAGCAAAAATAGTCGAAATAAATGATACAGATGTTTTAGCTGAACCTATAGTAAATTTATCCCGAGTAGAGTTTGTTAATGTCTATGATTAGCCGAGATTCAAAACATGACGGCCAAAGAAAATAGTATATAAATAAATCTAACAAATTATTTAAGATAAGAAATCATATTCATCATTATAATATAACAAAACCCGAGAAGAAATACAATGATGATCTATAGAAGTTATATCATAAAAAATATCTTCATGCCTTTTCTTTTTGCCATTTTTGTGATTACTGGGATTAGTTGGATAACCCAAGTATTTAAACTATTATATTTGATCGACAGAGGAATAAATATTGTTGACTTTATTCAATTAACAATATTAATATTTCCGTTATTAATTTTTATCGCTACTCCTTTTATAACTATTCTTGCTGTTATTTACGTCTATAATAAGTTTATTCAAGAAAAACAAATAGTCATACTGAAAAATGCAGGTTTAAGTAATCTAAATATTGCTTTTCCAGCTTTAATATTTTCATTATGTATTACGGTAATAATTTATTACATATCAATTCAAGTAATACCTAATAGCTATAAGAAACTCAAAATGGATCTAAGTCTTGCAAAAGATAATCTAGCATCTAGCTTTATCAAAGAAAAAACTTTCAATAAACTCTCTAAAAATATTGATATCTATATCGATTCAAAATCTCCTAATGACTCATTAACAGGGGTAGTCATATTCGATAGAAGGATTGAAGAAAAACCGATATTGTTAATAGCTCAAGAAGGAAGATTCAAGAATTATGGAAAAAATTTAGTACTCGAATTGTTTGATGGATTGCGTCAAGCATATGACTTAAATGGGAATTTAGTTGAATTATATTTTAGTTCTTTCTCTATACAAATTAATAGTGCAAAACCTAGTTCCTATTCACATTTGGTTAGGCAAGACGCAAATGAATATTATATAAAGGAGCTGCTGCAACTAGAACACATCAGTCAAAGTCGACTAATAGCCGAGGGGCATCAGAGAATAATTTGGCCAGTATATAACTTCGTATTTACATTTCTAGCACTGGGTATTTTGTTGCAATATCCTCCAAATAGGAAATCCAAATCAGTAAACATTATAAAAATAGCTCTAATTGTAGTATCAATAACATCTATACATTTTACAACTCTGAACTATGCTATGAAAGATATAACAATTATATATGGATGCTATCTCATCATAGCACTTACAATTCTTGCTGGAATTTATTTATATAGTCGCAGGACATCATGAGTTTTAATGATTTACCAGAATTTCTGAAATTCTTAGAAAGCAAAGGACAGCTTAAGAAAATTACCTACCCAGTAAACAGCTACCTAGAAATAACGGAAATCAGCAGAAGAGTTCTAGCGACTAATGGCCCCGCTTTATTATTTGAGAATGTTATAAATAAAAACGGACTTAAATCATCATTTCCTGTAGTAACTAATTTATATGCTAGCTTAGACAGAATCCTAATAGGCCTAGGATTACAAAGTAAGGAAGAGCTGAGGGACTTAGGTGAACTATTAGCTTTTTTGAGGCAACCAAAATTGCCAAGATCTGTTGGGGAAGCGTTCTCGGTATTGAGTCATTTCAAAAGAATACTGGCAATGTCGCCAAAAAAAGTTTCAAAGGCTCCTTGCCAGCAAATAGTGATGGGAGATCCTGATTTAAGCATTCTGCCAATTCAGACTTGTTGCCCGAGTGACGTAAGTCCTCTTATCACTTGGCCTTTGATTGTTACTAAGGGGCCAACCAACGGCGAGATTGATAATTATAATTTAGGTAT
>JBPBQH010000082.1:0-2347 GCA_050954685.1 Janthinobacterium lividum
ATTGAGAAAGATGCTGCACTAGCGCGTCGTTTTCAGCCTGTATATGTAAGCGAGCCAAGTGTAATTGATACGATATCAATTTTACGTGGTATAAAAGAAAGGTACGAGATCCATCATGGTGTAAAGATTTCTGATAATGCAATAGTCGCTGCAGCTACTCTCTCCGATCGCTATATAACTAATCGTTACTTGCCGGACAAGGCTATAGATCTTCTAGATGAAGCTGCTAGCAAAATGAAGATAGAAATGTCAGGCAAACCAGAGAAGTTAGATGAACTAGATCGCCGCATCACTCAAATTAAAATAGAACTTTCTGCTTTAAGGAAAGAAAATGATGAGATATCAAGTAAAAAAGTTGGACAATTAACTTCAGAACTTAAAGAGTTGGAGGTACAGTCATATGATATTACCGCTCAATGGCAAGCAGAGAAATCGAAGATAAATATAATACATAAACTTAAGGAAGAACTTGAGCGAGCAAAGTATGAACTCGAAAAAGCTGAGAGAAATGCAGACTTAGCAAAAGCGGGTGAGCTTAAATATGGTGTTATTCCTGAACTCACCACGAAGATTGAGCAAACTGATAATCAGCATGGCAGTAAAATGCTGAAGGAAACATTAAACGATAGCGATATTGCCGTTATAGTTTCTAAGATTACTGGTATTCCTATAGATAAAATGTTATCGAGTGAGCGTGATAAATTACTAGCTATGGAAGAAAAATTACAAGAATCAATTATTGGTCAAGAAGAAGCAATAGCAGCGGTCAGTAACGCTATAAGAAGATCCAGAGCAGGAATCCAAGATATTAATTGTCCTTTAGGATCATTTTTGTTTTTGGGCCCTACGGGAGTAGGCAAGACGGAATTGACTAAAGCATTGGCAGATTTTTTATTTGATGATTATAGTGCTATCTTAAGAATAGATATGTCTGAATATATGGAAAAACACTCAATTGCCAGACTAATTGGTGCGCCGCCGGGATATATCGGGTACGATCAAGGAGGTATATTAACCGAAGCTATTAGACGTAGACCCTATCAAGTAATACTATTTGATGAGGTTGAGAAAGCTCACGCTGACGTATTTAATCTCATGTTACAAATTCTAGATGAAGGAAGACTAACCGATAATCAAGGTATAACTGTAGATTTTAAAAACACTATCATTATTCTAACCTCAAATCTTGGGGCAGAAATATTAATTGATCATAATGATCAACAAGAGGATGATAAATTATTAGCTAGAATTATGGAACTAGTACGCTCGTTTTTCAGACCCGAATTTTTAAACAGATTAGATGAAATCATTTTATTTCATAAGCTAACTATGACTCATATAACGGCCATAGTTAAAATTCAACTAGAAGTGTTAAGTAAGTCGCTTGCTCATCAAAACATTAATCTGAATTATGACGAGAAAACCACAGATTGGTTAGCTAAAAAAGGCTATGATCGAACCTATGGTGCAAGACCTCTTAAGAGAGTTATTCAGCGTGAAATACAAAATAATCTAGCCAAAATGCTCCTCAGTAGTTCTCTTAGTGGCAGTACAATTGTAATTACTATAAAAGATGATTCTCTTAACTTTTCAGTCAGCTAATCATAAAACTAAGTTAGTAAGTTTTTTGAAGTCTCAACAAGTATTCAGGTAAGATAAACACACAACTGCGTGTTCATCTTACTAGTTGACACAAAAAAAGCTGATCTAATAAAGGACAAAAATCAGAGATAAATATAGTTATGTGTAAGTCTTATCTAACCATTTTTAGAGGTATTTTGATTAGCATTACTTAAAACGAACTATGTCATCTAGTCTTACCAAATAATTATAACTAAAAAGCTGCAACTAGCAGAATGATACAAGATATTCTTGAACTCAAATCGGAATGTTTAAAGAATACACTAGTTTCAGTGGAAAGGCCAAATTTCTATAGCTAAAGCAATATAAAAATGGTATAAGATAAATTATTATGACATATTCAATAGATTTCAGAAAGAAAGTACTTCAAGTTAGGAAAAAGAAAGGCTTAAGCATATTAAAAACGAGCGAGTTGTTTAAGACCAGTCCGACAAGTCTAATGAAGTGGAGTAAGAATATACTTCCTAAAGTAGAAAGAATAAAACCTGCAACGAAGATAGACATGGGTGCTCTTATAAATGATATAAAAGAAAGCCCTGATAGTTACCAATATGAAAGAGCGATTAAGTTTGGAGTTGGTATAAGGGCTATAGGTTATGCATTGAAGCGTTTACAGGTGACATATAAAAAAAACGCTAAATCATCCGCAAGCGAGAACCGCAGAACGTACTATCTTCCAAGAAAAGATTAAGGAGTATGATTAGAG
>JBPBQH010000032.1:0-2340 GCA_050954685.1 Janthinobacterium lividum
TTCTTTCAAAGAAATTTGTGTGATCTACTCCGCTTAAAATTTCATCAAGCCACGGCAAAGGGTTTCTTTCTACTAGATATATCTCTTTAAGTCCTAACTGCATAAGTCTCCTATCTGCAATGTAGCGAATATATCGCTTCACTTCCCTAGCAGTAAGACCTTCAATACCACCAACCTCAAAAGCAAGCTCAACAAAAGCGTCCTCAAAATGTACTATAGTCGCACAGGCCTCGTACAAATTGCTTCTGAGCTTCTCTGTCCAGACTTCTGGATTTTCTTTAATGAAAGTTTTAAATAAAGTTATAATAGAATTAGTATGAAGCGTCTCATCTCTCACTGACCAAGTAACAATTTGACCCATGCCTTTCATTTTATTAAATCTAGGAAAATTCAATAGGATAGCGAAAGAAGCAAATAATTGTAACCCTTCGGTGAAAGCTCCAAATACAGCAAGGGTAGTAGCGATATCTTCTTTGGTATCAACGCCAAAACGTTGCATATAATCATACTTATCTTTCATTTCTTTATATTTCAAGAAAGCTTGATATTCCTCTTCAGGTAAACCAATAGTATCAAGTAGGTGAGAATAAGCAGCAATATGAATAGTTTCCATATTAGAAAAAGCAGCCAGCATCATCTGAACTTCAGTTGGCTGGAATATTTTGGCGTAGTGCTTCATGTAGCAATTATTAACTTCAATATCTGCCTGAGTAAAAAAGCGGAATATTTGAGTTAATAAGTGCTTTTCGCCAGGACTTAAATTATATTTCCAGTCTTTAACATCATCAGCTAAAGGTACTTCTTCAGGTAACCAATGAATTTTTTGTTGTTTGTGCCATGCTTCGTAAGCCCAAGGGTATGAAAATGGTTTATATATCGGTTTTGCATCTAGCAGTGACATAATATTTCCTTATGTTAAGAATTATATTAAAATTACTAATTACCTTATTGGCAAGATAAGCATTCATCATAATCTGGGGCAGAAATTTCTGCTGAACTTGTAGCCATAGCCTCTTGTTTTTCTATATGTTTAAAGTCATCAACTCTCTTGACTTCGTGAGATATTTTATCTGCCCGTTGAATAGAAGTTGATCTTGTATAATACATAGCTTTAACTCCCTTTTTCCACGCCCTAAAATGAACATCGTGCAGCGTCTGCTTGCTGATATCACCAGCTAGGAATATATTTAAAGATTGAGCTTGGGAAATATATTGTCCTCTCTCAGCAGCTAGATCAATTAACCATTTCTGGTTTATTTCAAAAGCAGTTTTGAAAACATCTTTATCATGCTGAGATAAAAAGCTTAAATGTTGCACTGAACCCTCATGCGTCGCAATAGAAGTCCAAGTATGCTCGTTATTATAACCTTTTTCTTGTAATAACTTCTCTAGATTTTTATTGCGCACATTAAAGGAACCAGTAAGAGTTTTTTGAATGAAACTATTTGCAGCATACGGTTCAATTCCTGGCGAAGAATTACCGGCTATAACTGATATCGAGGCCGTAGGCGCTATCGCAGTCTTATTGCTGAAACGCTCACCACTGTCAACTTCCAAAGCATCAGGACAAGGACCTCTTTGTCTTCCTATGTCAAGAGAAGCTCTACTAGTCTCATCGTAAATAAATTCGAATATCTTATTGTTCCAAACTTTGGCCATCACTGATTCGATCGGTACATTTCTAGCTTGCAAAAATGAATGAAAACCCATCACTCCAAGGCCAATACTGCGTTCTCTAGCAGCTGAATATTTAGCCCTTGCCATTGTATCTGGTGCTCGGTCAATAAAATCTTGTAATACATTATCTAAAAACCTCATTATAGTCGGAATAAATTCCTGATCATTTCGCCAAGAATCGTAATATTCAAGATTCAATGAAGATAGGCAACAAACTGCAGTTCTTGAAAATCCCAGATGATCGAGTCCTGTAGGAAGGGTGATCTCGCTGCAGAGATTAGAAGTTTTTACTCTCAAGCCTAGTTTTTTGTGATGCTCAGGAATATTCCTATTGACACTATCTATGAATAAAAGATAAGGCTCGCCTGTTTCTACTCTAGTAGTCAATAATTTGACCCAAAGATCTCTAGCTTTTACAATACTCATTACTTTTTTATCGTGAGGACTGACTAAAGACCAGCTATCGTTAGCTTCAACTGCACGCATGAAATCATCACTAATTACTACGCCATGATGAAGATTTAAGGTTCTGCGGTTTATATCTCCGCCGGTAGGTCTTCTTAAATCAATAAATTCTTCGATTTCAGGATGGTCGATAGGAAGATATACCGCAGCACTCCCTCGTCTTAAAGAGCCTTGGGAAATAGCCAGTGTCATTGAATC
>JBPBQH010000033.1:0-2339 GCA_050954685.1 Janthinobacterium lividum
TTTTTAATAGGAAATGCTGATGATTATAATGGATTAATTAAAGAAGACCTAGAAAAAATAAAG
Organism: Janthinobacterium lividum; assembly: GCA_050954685.1. Classification (GTDB taxonomy): domain Bacteria; phylum Pseudomonadota; class Alphaproteobacteria; order Rickettsiales; family Rickettsiaceae; genus JBPBQH01. Next base: position 64 of record JBPBQH010000033.1, read on the forward strand.
CAAATCTTGAATATATGCTATCAAGAGGAAATGCCGGTAGTAATTACTATGCTAAGTCTTCCTGGATCAAGATGGAAGCAAAATAATAAAAATAAAGATGATTTGAGAATTTGGCAAAACAAAAAGTACCAAGATCAAGCTGTTCATTTTTGGCGGGATCTAGCTGAGGCATTAAAAGATCACCCTGCAATTGTAGGGTATAATATTCTTAATGAGCCACATCCAGAAAGAATTTTTGCATCAAAAGAACTACATATAAAGGCAATACATCAAGAAAAAGTACAGAAAATGCTTTATGATTTATATAACCATGTCATAAAATATATAAGATTAATTGATAAAGATACACCTATTATTGTTGATAGTTCTGCCTATGGTGATGCTAAAACCTTCAAACTATTGAAGATTCATGAGGATAAAAATATTTTATACTCTTTTCACATGTATGAGCCTTATGAATATACAAATTATAAAATGAACAAAGGAAATTTTCAGTATCCAGGCATTATAAATGAAAAACAATGGGATCAGAAAGCTCTTAAAGAATATATGATAGAAATCATTGAATTTCAGAAAATTCATAACATAGAAAGCAATAAAATATTAGTTGGAGAATTTGGAGGACATCGTACTTCATCTGGCTTAGAAAAATATTTTAAGGATTTAATGACTATTTTTAATCAAGAAAATTGGCACTTTGCCTTTTATGCTTTTCGAGAGGATGGCTGGGATGGGATGGATTATGAACTCGGAGCTAAAAAGTTACCATGGGGTTATTGGCAAGCTATAGAATCTGGTAAAAAACCTGATTTAAATCGCAAAGACACATATCCAGTTTTTTCAATAATAAAAGAGGATTTAAATGAAAATCTCTACTGAACTTGCTCGCAAGGTTATATCTGAACAATTTCCTGAATATGCTCATTTAGCAATTACTGATGTTGAAAAACAGGGTCATGACAATCGCACTTACCGGCTTGGGTGTGATATGCTCATTCGTATGCCAACTGCTGAGAGTTATGCTTTGAAAATTCCAGAAGAACAGAAATTGCTTCCGAAACTAGCAGAATACTTGAGTATTAGCATTCCGGTTCCGATTAAAATGGGTAAATCATCTCTAGATTATCCATATCTATTTTCGATCTATAAGTGGCTACGTGGAAAAAGTATCAATCTGGTAACGTTAACAAATCAAGAAAAAGAGCAACTTGCTTACGATCTGTCTAAATTTTTAAAAGAGCTGCAAGCCATCAACATCGAAGAGCACCTGGCACCTGGTCAGCACAACTTTTAGCGCGGTGATCATGTTGGTGTTTATGATAAAGGTTTGCGTGAGCAAATAGCAAATCTGGCCAATATTATAGATAGTGATAAAGCATTGAATTTATGGGATAAAGCTTGCGCTACCAAATGGAATAAAATTCCTGTTTGGGTTCATGGTGATTTTGCAACTGGTAATATATTAATGCAAGATGGTAAACTATCAGCCGTAATTGATTTTGGTGGTACAGCTATTGGTGATCCTGCTTGTGATCTTGTCATTACCTGGAAATTTTTTGAAGGAAAATCGCGTGAGATTTTTATGAATGAAATGGCTCTGGATGAGAATACCTGGCTAAGAGTAAAAGCTCGGACATTGTGGAAAACAACTTTTGAATTATGTCAATTAGATGATAAGAATAGCTCTGAAGCAGAACTGCAAAAACGAATTATTGACGAGGTGATGAATGCAAAATAATGAAATTAAAGCCATTATTTTTGACTTAGACGGCGTATTATTTAAAGCCTATAATGATAATGGGAATTATTTATGGAGCCGTAGCATTAAAGATGATCTTGGTATAACATCAAAACATTTTTCTGTCATTTTTTCAGAAAAATGGGATAGGATTATTCGAGGTAAAATGGATTTGAATGAGCATCTTAAAAGTATTTTTCAAGAGAAAATATTTAAAGATCTCACAACAACACCACAGCAATATATTCAGTATTGGTTAGACCATGATCATCACGTTAATCAAGATGTATTGAGCTTAGTGAAAAGCTTGAAAATTCAATGTTATCTTGGTACAAACCAAGAAGCTTTGCGAACATCACATATTCTTAATACTGTTGGATCTTATTTTAAGAGCTGTTTCGCGTCATTTCAAATTAGCTTTATTAAGCCAGAGCGACAATTTTTTTTGCACATCGAAAATGCGCTATCACTGCTTCCACATGAACTTCTATTAGTTGATGATATGAAAATTAATACTGATAGCGCCAAAAATTATGGA
>JBPBQH010000225.1:0-2331 GCA_050954685.1 Janthinobacterium lividum
TACCAGGCGGGCCTCTCAAGAACTTGCAAAAGTAGGAATAGTTCATATTAGGGAAGATATAAATTTAGAGCAAACTTTTTGGGCACAATTACCAGGTAATTTTACTTTTTTAAGAAGAATGACTCCTACGATTTTGCGTGATACTGCAGCTTTAACTTCATTACATAATTTTCCTACTGGCCAACAATATAGCAGTTGGGGTAGGGCGGTAACGTTACTTCGTACTGAACAGGGGACTCCTTATTTCATGAATTTTCATGATAAAGATAATAAGGCTAGATTATGCATATTTGGTACCAAAAAAACAGGCAAGACAGTACTTATGAACTTCTTAATATCAGAGGCTACTAAGTTTAAACCCACGATAATTTATCTAACAAATAATGATAACTCAAAATTATTCGTCAAAGCTATAGAGGGTCAATGGACTAAAGCCAATAAGAATATAATTAATCCATTATTATGTGATAGTGATGAAGAAGGACAATATTTTGTTTTGGAATTTCTTAAAATAATTTGCAATCACTACGTACTCGCCTTAAGCGGCGAAGATCTCCAATTCCTTAAAGATTTATTACCTGTAATATTTGCTCTCAAAACGCAAGATAGGAACTTATCTAATATATTGAAAGCCGTTGATTTTTCTAGTCCTAGTGGTACTAATATTAAGTCCAGATTATCTAGTTTCAATGATGGAGGACTACACCAGGGCATATTTGATAATCAATCTGATCTAAGTATAAACAGAGGAGATATTTTAGCGTTTGATTTAGCTGAATTTGACGATCAATATTTTACTCAGCGATTCTACCCACAAGATAAAAAACTTCTGGAGCAGTTTGAAAAAGATTTAGTGATAAATTCCAGTATCAGAATGGCGATTATTTATGCCTTGAACTATTGCCTTAATAAAATAGATAAAAATCCTAAAATATTAGCAATAGATAATGCATATGCTTTAATAGAGCTAAAATATTATCAAGAGGTTATAAGTAACGTTCTCAATAATCTTAGTTTAAGTAATGGAGCATTTGTCGCTAATGCTAACTTGAGCCAATTATCTATTGCTTCGCCTTCCATCTGGCGAGAATGGCAAAAGCTAATCGATACTAAAATTATCTTACCATCAGATATCGAAATCAAAGATATGGATGAAATCATGGACTTAGATAAATATGAACTTGAAAAGTTTACGAAAATGGCTATCTCATCCAGAAGATTTCTAATCAAGCAGAGCGATCAATCGATCGTAGCTGAACTCAGTATTGGAGGTCTTCTGGGTATAGTTAAATTATTATCAGCAAAGCAAGAAGAATTTGAAGCTTATGATAAAATCATGAGCCAGAATCCTCCAGGGACTACCGATATATGGATTGATAAATTGTACAAAATCCTAGAGAGTAGGTAGATTATTGATGCCACTTACATCGCTTAGCAATTGGGTTTTAGGGAGCAAAACTTGCAGAAATTTTCGCTCAATATTAGCGATATTGCTGTTAACTTTGACGGCTAGTGAGAGTCTGGCTTTTTCATGGAGTAACTTTATAGAGGCAATAAAGCAATGTCTTGACAACCCTTGCGACTGTGGTAGTAGTAGCCCCAGGGTAGAGTATTGGGGCACTATTAGTAATAGCTTTCCTCAAAACGCAAATTGCCCGCCGTATAATAGAGCAGCCGGTCGTGATAATAATACTTGCTTGGTGGGTCCTGGTCATTCCTATCCTTCAAATGGGACTTCTTTTTATCTTAGTCGTTGCGCAGAGCAAGCTCCTGAGAGCAGCTATTTTATGCCTCAAATTAGAGTTAGAAACCAGAATTGCAACGGTCTTGCTTGCTGGTCTGTAAGTAAGAGTCTTAGTTGGGATGGTCAATGTGTAGTGTGGGCTTCGGCGTATGGTATACCACTACTTAGAATTTGCGCAAGAATAGCGCAAGCCGCTAATTCACAAGACCCTATTAATCCAGCCTACGTTCCAGCAGACCCTGGATATACTCAAGGAATGCATCTAGATTACAAAGGAGCTACAGTAGCAGATGACATAATACTTGACTATGCAGGTAATCCAATTACTACTGTGAGTAGCCCAAAACTCTGTGCCTATAACGATCCTTCAGCTTTAGATGTTTTGACCCTTGGTATTACAACTGATGGCGCTACCTTTCCGGATGTGATGGATTTTAACCCCTTAAAACAGCCATTACATCAAACAACACAGCCAAGTATCATAACCAAAATAATTCTTCTGTTTCTTAATTATGGTGCTCAGAGTGCAGACTCATTAATATCAATGCTTCAGAAAGTATTTAATGCAGTAGGCAGTTTTTGCCTAA
>JBPBQH010000083.1:0-2323 GCA_050954685.1 Janthinobacterium lividum
TACGAAAGCTGCTTTTAAATTGACTTCAATTACTTCGGAGAATGCTTCATCTGTCATTTTAATTGCTAAATTATCTTGGGTAATTCCTGCATTACAGACTAAAATATCTAGCTTTTTATCTAAGCTAGTAATTAGGCTGCTACGTGCTGTGGGGTCTTTAAGATCACAAATTTTAATTGTATAATTATTACCTAATTTATCAGCAAGCTCTCTTAATTTTTCTTCTTTGCTGCCGCTGATAATAACGTGACAACCGAGTCTATGAAGAGAAATAGCTATAGCTTTCCCTATTTCACCACTTGCCCCAGTTACAAGAGCAACTTGATCATTTAAATCAATCATCATTTCTTCCTCCGTTTCCTTTCATTTTTTATAGTTTCATTTTAAGAAAAGCCTGGTACCCTAGGTATACAGGCTTTGCGTTTAAATTTCCCCATTTTAAAGGGTTTTCAGAATCACTTTTTATCTAGCTGTATATTATAGATCAATAGCTATTCTCGAATTTTTAGTCTAGCCCTGGGGTTTCTGATTGAACTCCAGCATCTAATATTTTACTTTCGATAAATTCAGGATTATTTGAATTTACGACAGTTTGACGAATCTTCTGCTCGAGATCTTTATACATCTCTGAATGATCTTTGAGATATTGCTTAGCATTCTCGCGACCTTGCCCAATTCTTATGCTATTATAAGAGAACCATGCGCCAGATTTCTCTACTAGATCTAGTTTGACTCCAATATCGACCATTTCTCCTTCCTTTGAAATTCCCGATCCATAATTAATATCAAATTCAACGGTTCTAAAAGGAGGAGCTACTTTATTTTTGACTACCTTTACTCTAGTTTGACTACCTGTTACTTCTTCTTTATCTTTGACTGATCCTATTCTTCTTATATCTAACCTAACGGACGCATAGAATTTAAGAGCATTACCACCGCTTGTAGTCTCTGGACTGCCAAACATTACACCAATTTTCATCCTAATTTGATTGATAAATATTATAATGCAGTTAGTTTTAGCAACTGTTGAGGTAAGTTTGCGTAGTGCTTGGCTCATCAATCTTGCTTGAAGGCCTACGTGAGAGTCTCCCATTTCTCCCTCAATTTCAGCCCTAGGTACTAATGCTGCAACGCTATCGATTACTATCATATCAACAGCACCTGAACGGAGAAGAGTATCTGTGATTTCTAAGGCCTGCTCGCCGGTGTCTGGTTGCGATATTAGCAACTCGTTTATATTGACACCTAGTTTTTTAGCATATTGGGGGTCAAGAGCATGCTCAGCATCGATAAACGCGCATGTACCACCTTGTTTTTGCATCTCAGCAACAGCATGTAATGTTAGGGTGGTTTTGCCTGAGCTTTCAGGGCCAAAGATTTCAATTATTCTACCTCGTGGTAATCCACCAATCCCTAAAGCCAAATCGAGGCCAAGCGAACCAGTTGAAACTGCCTCAACATCAACATCAGGGCGTTGCCCTAATTTCATCACAGTGCCTTTACCAAAACTTTTTTCTATTTGTCCTAGTGCAGCTGCTAAAGCTTTTTCTTTATCCATACCTTGTTTCTCCTAATTTGCTATAAATTTTATATTTTAGATCTTAAACAATATTTAGTCTTGTGTCCTACGAAGGCAGTTAAAAATTCATGCTTCTGAGGTGAATAATAGAGATCATATTTTTAGACAAAATCGCTATTAATATATGGTTTTATTTTCAAAAATCATGCACTTTTATTTTATATGAGTGCATGCAGTTATATTATCATTTAAGGTAGGTAATAGCAATGAAAGTTAAGTTAGATTTGGAAATATTTAACTAAAAAGACAATAAATATAGATAGAGTATTTCAAGATATTTCTACACAACATCTTACCCTATTTTAGATATCGCCTCTATGCTCTAGCCATGCTTCCAACACATCATTCAATAGCTTTTTAGTTACAGTGGTTTCCTGATCTTCAAAGTCGACTAGAGATCTTACCATTTCTTCTAAGTCTGGTAATTTTATAGTGTTCAAATCTTCGTCGGAATAATTTTCCTCAAGTCCCATGACTATTTCTTCAACATCGCTCCAATGCATATTTTCTCCCCTTTAAAATGCTAACTACTATTATTATTTGTTGAGCTGTGCTACAAAAAATGCTTACAAAAATTATAAAATTTTCAAATAGCTTTCAGGTGAGCTTATTATGCAACTAAGAGTAAATAATCTAAATAATCTTTTTAAAATTTTAATTTTTACTATATATTTAGAAATGTAAAATAGATCCTTTATCTGCCACGCCAAATAATTTCAGACAACGAATGTTAAAACATTACAC
>JBPBQH010000184.1:0-2322 GCA_050954685.1 Janthinobacterium lividum
CATCAGAAGAATCTGAGAAGCTGATTGACCAAGAAAATATTACCGCGTCTGCTTTGGGTCTTGTTGAAAATGATGGAATAGTTTTTCTAGATGAAATTGATAAAATTACTTCTAGATCAGAATCAATGAGCGGTGAGGTAAGTAGAGAAGGGGTACAAAGAGATCTTCTACCTTTGATTGAAGGGACAAGTGTTGCAACTAAATATGGTACTGTCACTACTGATCATATCTTATTCATAGCTTCGGGAGCTTTTCATCTATCAAAACCTTCAGATTTACTGCCAGAGCTCCAGGGGAGGCTTCCAATCAGAGTAGAACTCAATCCACTGACTAAAACTGATATGGTAAAAATTTTGACAGACCCAGAATTTAGCTTGATTAAACAATATTGTGCTCTTATCAAAACTGAGGGCGTCAATCTAAATTTTGAGCTAGATGCTATAAAAAAGATAGCTGATTATGCTGCAAATTTTAATTCTGAAGTTGAAGATATTGGTGCTAGAAGATTGCATACTATTTTGGAAAAACTTCTTGAAAATATCAGCTATAATGCTAACGATTTGAAAGGTGAAAAAGTTAATATTGATGAAGCATTTGTTGATAAGCAATTGATGAATTTTGTAAAAAATCTTGATCTAGCTAAATTTATATTATGATAGTTAGCAGCAGCACCTAGTAAGTTAAATGAAAACTCAAAATTTTATACTAATATCTCATGATCACTCACATAGCTAGTTTGACTTTCAGTGGAGTAGACATTATTGATGTAGATGTTCAAGTACATGTGTCCCCAGGAATTCCAGCTTTCACAATTGTAGGACTTGCAGACAAAACAATAGCTGAGTCTCGTGAGAGAGTAAAGGCTGCTCTATCATCTATAGGATTATCACTGCCGACAAAGAAAATTCTTGTAAACTTATCACCTGCCGACCTTGTAAAAGAGGGTAGTCATTTCGATCTAGCAATTGCTTGTGCAATACTCTCAAGCATGGGAATATTACCTTCTGAAGAAATAAGAGAATATTTAATAATAGGGGAATTGTCACTCGATAGCTCAATCTTACCGATTAATGGTGTGTTGCCTGCAGCTATAGGAGCGGTTGCTCGTGATAAAGGACTAATTTGTTCTAAAAAAAATGGCAAAGAGGCGGCATGGTCAGGTAATGATAGAATTCTTGCACCAGAAAATCTAATAGAATTAATAAATCATTTCAAGGGATCGCAAGTACTTGTCTCTCCAGTTCCTGAAATAAATATTGAAGCTGTTAATTACGCTGATCTTAAAGACATAAGAGGGCAAAAAATAGCGAAAAGGGCACTAGAAATTGCAGCAGCAGGAAGTCATAATCTATTAATGTTTGGTCCACCAGGTACGGGTAAATCTATGCTTGCCCAGCGTTTACCAGGAATATTGCCTAAAATGAGTTCTGAGGAAATACTAGAATGCAGTACTATTTCCAGCATAGCTGGTAAAATCCAAAATAGTGGACTGACTTTAAACCGTCCATTTAGATCCCCTCATCATTCTTGTTCTATGGCTGCGATGGTAGGAGGAGGAATTGGAAAGCGAGTAAAACCAGGTGAAATATCTCTTGCACATAACGGAGTATTATTTTTAGACGAATTACCAGAGTTTCCACAAAATGTTATCGAGTCCCTAAGGCAACCCATTGAAACCGGTGAAGTACTAATTTCTAGATCTAATGCGCATGTCAGGTATCTGGCTAATTTTCAGTTAATCGCCGCTATGAATCCATGTAAGTGTGGATACTTAAGCGATCCGTATAAGATGTGCGCTAAGGCTCCTAAATGTGGTAGTGATTATCAAATGAAAATATCTGGCCCCATTTTAGATAGATTTGATCTTCATATTGAGGTCGGAAGTCTAGAGCCGTATAATTATGATGGATTAATTAGCTATGAAGAAGAAAGTTCTCAATTAGTATTAGAGCGGGTAGAAAGAGCACGTAAGATTCAAAGCGCTAGATTCGAAGGATATAATATAAGAACTAATAATCGCCTTGATGGTCAATTGCTCATAGATTATGCAATTCCAGTAGATAACGGTAGAGATCTATTGAACGAAGCAGCGACAAAATTGCGATTATCTATGCGTGCTTACAACAAAATATTAAGAATTGCTAGAACTATTGCTGATCTTGATTCCTCACATAATGTTTATCGCCTTCATATAGCAGAAGCCCTAAGCTATAGAAAAATTGATCCTACACTAATATCTGCTGCTTAAATGGACAATAAATATTATAAATTGAGCATTGCTAAAATTTTTTGGATCTCCCAATCCATTACAAGAGTTGTACT
>JBPBQH010000138.1:0-2315 GCA_050954685.1 Janthinobacterium lividum
GCCAAGTATCGATCCTAATATAATTTCTATAGGCCTACTTTCCATCAAATGGTATTCCCTAGCCTATATATTTGGTATATTATTTGGCTGGTTTTATGCAAGTAAAATCATCCAAAAATATGACCTAGGTATTACCAAAAAAAATCTCGAGAATTTTGTTACTTGGTCAGTTTTTGGCATTATAATAGGAGGCAGACTAGGCTATGTTCTATTTTACGATCCTATTAAATATATAACACATCCAATCGATATATTAAAGACTTACGAAGGTGGAATGTCTTTTCACGGCGGAACATTTGGACTAATCATAGCCGTAATCCTTTTTTGCAGAAAATATAAAATTGCTTCTTTGAAAATGATAGATTTAATGGCGGTTATTGCTCCTTTTGGTTTGTTTCTTGGGCGCATCGGCAACTTCATAAATGGTGAATTATATGGGAGGGCTTCTGACGTTCCTTGGGCAATAGTCTTTTTAAATACTGATATAAATATTCCCGCACTGCCAAGACACCCAAGCCAATTATATGAGGCGCTAGGCAATGGCGTTATACTATTCTTAGTTATGGCTTATTCGGTATTTGGTCAAGAAACTCTTAAATACAAAGGAAGGACTTCAGCAATTTTTCTAATATATTATTCAATATTTAGAATTTTTGTGGAAAACTTTCGCCAGCCCGATTTTCATATTGGTCTCATATGGAATTACATTACTATGGGACAGATATTATCGCTGCCAATGTTGATAATTGGAATATATTTATTAGATAGATCAAAGTGTCAGTCGACTCAGATATAAAGCAGCATATCTTAAGGCTTGGATTTATTAGCATCGATGATTTGATGCAAAAAGCACTGACCGCAAGTGAGAATTCATATTATAGACATAAAAAGTTCATTGGCGCCCAAGGTGACTTTATCACTTCGCCCGAAATCTCACAACTATTTGGCGAAATAATAGGTTTATGGTGCATTGAGAGCTGGTACAAGCTAAGTTGTCCAAAAGATATAAATTTAGTTGAACTTGGACCTGGTCGTGGAATCCTTATGCGAGATATATTGAGAATCGCTAAGTTAGTACCTGATTTCTACAACTCACTATGTATTTGGCTAGTCGAGATTAATTCAGAGTTAATCAAACAACAGAAAGAAAATTTATTAGTATTTAATATAAATATCAAATGGGTAGATGAAATAGATAAGGTCTCAAATATTCCTACTATATTTGTGGCTAATGAGTTTTTTGATGCTATACCTATTAAACAATTTATTAAAGCAGATAATACTTGGTATGAGCGAGTGTTAACTATTAATTCGTATAATGAGCTTCAGTATAGTATAATAAATATTTCTCTACAGCAGCAATCCCGCTTGCTTAAAAAATATTTCCAAGCTCCTGGGGGTGCTATAGTAGAAGAATCTATTATATCAGAAGAAATTTTGACCTTAATGGCTCATCATATTGAGCAGCACAAGGGCTGTTTTTTGATTATTGATTACGGCTACCATATAGAGCCAGCTAAGCGTACAAAGCTGCAGTTTATATCTACTTTGCAAGCAATAAAAGACCATAAATACCATCCTATATTTAAAAATTTAGGCGATGCAGATTTGTCAGCTCACGTAGATTTTTGTAGCTTAGAAAAAATCTTGCTAGGCAACATAATTAATTGCAAATATACATCTCAACAGAAATTTCTCATAGAAAATGGTATTTTGGTACGTCTTGAGAGGCTGAAAAAACTTGTCCCGATTGAGATGTTTCAATTGGTTAAAAAACAAGTTGACAGACTTATTTCCCCAACGCAGATGGGAGAATTATTTAAAGTGCTGCACAGTTCATGAACTGTACTAAGCAAAGGGATCGTTCACGAGATTTGCAAGGAGACAAGAGCTAGCTGCTTAGCGTCTATTGCTTGAATTCTTAGAATCACCTGTTTTTAAACATAGGTAGTATATTAAATAAAATTACTAGGAAATTTTGGATTTGGATAATGTTTGTCTAAATATAATAGTTGTAATACGATCGTTACAATTAATAATTATAACTACATATCATGTTGAAGAACATAGACGAAATAGTAGATTCTAAAATCATTGCAAAACTGAGAACTTTTCCTAATCATAGTGCTATATGGCAAGTTTTGGAAAAGCAAGGCAAAAAACAAGCTTTTGAATTACCCAGCGGAAACTCTAATATTTTGATAGAAGAATCTGAAAGTCCTTTTATTTCAGTTGTTGGATCATTAGATGAAGCTGACGTAGATGCAGTAATAGAGCTTTGTTCTACCATTGAACATCCTCGAATTTACTGTAAT
>JBPBQH010000139.1:0-2313 GCA_050954685.1 Janthinobacterium lividum
TGTAGGTGGATTACAAAACGTCTTTGGTAAAGGAACTAAGTATTCTCTTTTTGACTCTACCAAAGAAATGGCCTATATTCCTCTTGATAATGAGATGAAAACCAAAGGCAAAGCTGCAGTAGATATTATTGGTAGTAAAATAGGCAAGTCATTAGGAGCTGTAATTCAGTTTGCTTCATTCACCATTTTTCCCTATGCAGTTCATAACGATATAGCTGGGCTATTAATGACAATGTTTTTCTTAGTCTGCATCATATGGATTTTGGGAGTTAAGTCTCTTTCAAAGCAGTATAACAATCTTTTGACCACAGTAAACTCTTAACTTCTTGTGCCTAAGTTAAATTATTCTTAGAATAATTATTTTTGTGTGGTACGATGATCGTATCTTAAGAAGTGAAGAATATATACAATGAACAATTCTAAAACAGAAGAATTTATAGCAATTTCAGTAGCTTATGGGGACGGTATAGGGCCAGAAATAATGGAAGCGACTTTACATATTCTCAAAGAAGCTGAGGCTAGTATTCGTATAGAAGTAATAGAAGTCGGAGAAAAATTATATAAAAAAAATTATACTTCAGGTATTGCTAGTGACACTTGGGATTCGCTATCGCGAACAAAATTATTATTTAAATCACCCATTACTACCCCCCAAGGAGGAGGGTACAAAAGCTTGAACGTTACTCTACGAAAAGCTCTTGGTTTATACGCAAATATAAGACCGTCCATATCTTATTATCCTTTTGTAGACACTATACATCCCAAGCAAAATGTAGTAATTATAAGAGAGAATGAGGAAGATTTATATGCAGGCATTGAATATAGACAAACTCATAATATGTATGAGTCGCTAAAATTAATCAGCAGGGTGGGTAGTGAAAAAATTGTAAGATATGCTTTTGATTATGCGGTCAAAAATAATCGCAAAAAAGTGACATGTTTTAGTAAAGATAATATAATGAAATTCTCAGACGGAATCTTTCATAAAGTTTTCGACTTGGTTGCTAAGGAATATCCAAAAATTGAAAATGAACATTATATACTAGATATTGGAACGGCTAAATTGGCAACCCGTCCAGAAAATTTTGAAGTAATTGTAACGTCAAACCTTTATGGTGATATTATATCAGATATTACAGCAGAAATATCTGGCTCAGTAGGACTTGCCGGATCAGCGAATATTGGTCAGGACTATGCGATGTTTGAAGCAGTGCATGGATCTGCTCCTGATATTGCTGGAAAAAATCTAGCTAATCCTTCAGGATTGATTAATGCTGCTATCATGATGCTAATTCATATAGGCCAAGGTAAGATAGCTTCTTTAGTAGAAAATGCTTGGAAAAAAACTATTGAGGATGGAATACATACTGCTGATATATATAACGACAAAATCTCGAGTAAAAAAGTAGGAACTAAAGAATTTGCTGGCGAAGTAGCCCAAAGATTAGGTCAGGTACCAAAAAAGTTAATTGCTGCAGAGTATTCAAACACTGATAGTTCTGAATCGAGTACTTATAATTATAAAATTGATACTAACGAAATTAAGACCTTGATCGGTGTAGATATATTTATTGATATGAATGTATCTTCTGCTCATGACGTAGCAATTAAAATTGAATCTTTGAATTTCGACGAATTAATACTAAAAACTGTGTCGAGTAAAGGGCTAAAATTGTGGCCACGAGATAATAGGTTTGAGCTGCTCTCAGATCACTGGTGTTGTAGATTTATGTCTAAGAACGACAGAAGGAGTATAGATCATTATACTATAGCTAAGCTACTAGAGTCCTTAGCAGCTGCAAAGATAGATTTCATAAAGATTGAAAATTTATTCGAGTTTGACGGAGTAAGAGGATATTCCTTAGCGCAAGGAGAATAACTGCATTTTGCTTGCTCCTAATGATAAAACAGGTGAAGCAAGGCGCCAAAGATTTCAGATAAGTTCAGAATAATCTCCGCTTGGTTCTAATTGGCCTGTTAGTTCCGTATGGTTATCTTGATGACTAAGAGGAGAATTGAAGCCTAAAAAACTATCATCACTTGAAGGACCGTGATTGAAGTTTAGTTCTTCCGCTAGTTCTACGGAATTTTCTTGTTTATAAGGAGAGCTGTTCAATATTTGAAGATCTAAAACCCTACTTGCCAGCTCATGTTGTGCTAACCTATCATGTAAGTCTTTCATAAGCCAATTAGGAAGTTCCCTAAGTTTTTCTATATTGCTTATTAATTGATAAGTATCTTCTTCTCTACAACTTAAATTGTTCAATACGTAATCGATTCTTTGTTTAAAAATATCGATACTATATAATTTAT
>JBPBQH010000034.1:0-2302 GCA_050954685.1 Janthinobacterium lividum
ATCGCCTTTACTGAAAGCTGATATCCTGTATTACTAATAATATTTAGATATATATTACGGATCAGCCCGTAATCGTCTCCTGTTGTACCAAATAAATTGGTTGTAACCAAATTTGTTAAAAATTGTATAGGATCAGGCCTAGAATCTGTAATACCTGATTTAATAGCTATTCGATATTGTCCATTATTATCGTCATAATATTTATCTAATATTTTGAAATAAAGTTTGCTATTAGCGTATTCTCGTTTAGTAGTGCTGGCACCGGCATCAGTATTACCATAATTATATAATATGCCTCCAGCTGGTCTGATATCACCTATTGTATTTATGTCAAACAGTTGAAATGTTGTGGGAGGGTCACCCAGATGAAATGTTAGACCTTGGGGTGATCTTTGAGAACTAAAACTTAAATTTGGATCAGTATTAGGAGCTGCGATGAGTCCATAAAGACCTATTCCGTTTTTGAGTAAGCACGGTGCATTATTGATAGGGGCATCTCCACTTGATGAGTTATTAGGACACATTAGAGAATTTGTAAATTGACATTCGCTAAGCCTCAAGCAGAAGTCAGAAAGCGTCGCAGTATTAGAGGCACTACCGTACCACGGACACCAGGCGGATAACTCGCCTGAAGTATTACCATCAGTCTCATATTCCCACGTTTTGACTACTATCATTAAAGGATTGCCGTTTACCCTGAAGTTGCTATCGTTCCATGGGGCAATTTGATTATCTTGATATTGTTGATTGAGTTCACTTGGAGTATATCTTGAGGAAATAGTAAATCTAGGATAGCCAAAATCATCAGCATCAATGCATCTATCACCAGTACAACCAGATAGTATCAGAACTACCAATATTAATGAACTTAAAATCCTAGGCATCCTGGCTTCCTTCTATTATTAATTAATAAATTTTGGCTTGCATCTCTTTCATAACTAATATCTCTAGGGACTTTTAAACAAGTAATAATAAAATTGGCCAGAAACACTCAAGGAGGATACCATCGAGCTAAATGTCTCAAAGTTAATACTAGTTTTTACTTTACAGTTAGTAATTAAGACAATAGACAATACGATAAGAAATGGTCTACCTCTTACTATGAGTAGATCTATTTCAAAAAGAGATGGCGTTGCAAATAAGTCAAATTTTTGAAGGAGAAGCCGACGTAATGTTAAAAATACTAGCAATCCTGCTGATATTTTTTTCATTATTATAATCTTTTCTGTACAATATTAATAATCCTTTCGTCAGAATCAAAAGCAACAATTTGTGTCGATTTTTGCTGTATCACTATAGGAAAACTAATGTGTTTCTTAATGTCCAAGATATTTTCTACTTCAATTACAAACTCTAGAGAACAATTGCTGGTTTTTTGTTGAGGATAAATTTCAAATAATCCCCCTTCAAATAAACAACTATAATGTTCTGGTCCCAAATTATGTTTTTTTTGTCCAATTACCAATAGACTTATAAAATTTCATCATTTTTAATTATATTGAAATTTAGAGGAGTAATAAGTCGATAAGAGTAATAGGTCGATAATCTGGATCAAAAACATTTTCTTTATTTTTTAGCTCATAAGAGAATCCACATATTATATTACTTAGATCATCTTCTTTTTTCCACGAAGCCATAACAAAGGATAACCGCCGATTGACAATCTATCATCTTTAAGAAATTCGGGCTTATAAAACTTAATACCAAATTTTTTATAAAAGCGACATATTTTATTAACATCACGACAATAAAGAATTATCCCTATATAGAAAGGTTTTATGCAATCACTAGTATTTATAGTCTCGAATTGCTTAATCTTTCTTGAAGTGTCAAAGCTATTGATGAATATGTTTGGGGTAGTACTCTGCGGCTCTAGACTCATCTCTCTACTTTCCTTGAAATCAAGAGATATTTTTATATCCTGTACCTTCCTTTTGCCTAGTTCTGTAGCATTATAGCTGATCAGGTCACTATTAGAAAATTCCATTGCCCTGATTGCTCTTATAATTGCAAGCAAAAAACAATCTATTGTAACTAAAAATTTTAAACAATTTTTTTTCATTAAAGTTTCACTCTAATCATTTTCTACTAGCTATTATCAAAATATCAAAACATTCCTAATCCTAAATACTCTTAATCGTTGATGTTTTAGCCTTGCCGTTCTGTCTTATCTTTTTCACTTAATTTTAACTCCCTTCTACCTGATTCTATGGGCTTTAGAGGACTGGGTTTACTAAGTCCAGCCCCTTCATTAGCATTAAATCTCAAACCTTTGGATATCTGGTTGCTATAATCTCTAGGT
>JBPBQH010000035.1:0-2300 GCA_050954685.1 Janthinobacterium lividum
TACGGCTTTCATATAGCCTTGCAGCTTTACCTTCTTTGCAGACCTAGTCTAGTAATAATTTATATGACTTGCTTGGGAAACTTATTCGATAAGATATTTCTTTGCCTAATTCAACAAATTTAAGGTTGGTAGCTCTCAGCTAGCAGGTATGAATATTCTATAGATATTTTGTCACACTATCAATTTCCGTACGACGAGCCTGCTCTCAAATAGCAAACAAGACTTACTTTCTTCACTCAATGATTCGTTCATCATTAGAACGTGAACTGTCTTCACTCAATTTTTATAAAAGATAAAAATAAAGCTGCTCAGTTTGCTCAAGCTAGAGCCCATCGCACCGTCAAGAGCACAAGTAACAGCTGATAAGATATATAATAAACTACCTATTGAACTTGAAATACAATTGCAGAACATAAGTATGATTTAGCTTTATATGAGTATGCTAAGGTAAGGCTGGAATCAAAATAATATAATTGACGTGATTGATATCAGAGATAAAAATCGTATTTTAATACTTACGCTAGACTATATGGCGTCGCATGAAGCTACTTACATGAGCCTAAAAGAAATAGTAGCACATAATGCTCTATATAACAATGATAGTCTAACAAGAGTTATTCAATATTCAAAGCTCAAAAAAAGTTCAAGTAAGTAAAATAAAACTTAATTTTTTAGGATCTTTTAGGAATCATAGAAAATATAAATAATAATGACATAGCTTTTATTTATGTACTCAAGCTAAAGTAAGATTAGGAAATTTGGTTTTGATAATATGAAATTTTTAACCACTAAAATATTAATTTTTTCTCTATAATCATGAATTTATTATGGCTTGAGTATCGAGATGGTTAAATAAGGCCTAAAACACCTAAAAGGTTATCTAATCAAACGGTCATCTTTTAAGACTGAAAAAATTTCGTTTTTTCATTCTTTCTATATATAAAATATATCGCTAATTCATTATAGGAGTAGAAGGATATAGAGGCGATAAAATATTTTTCACGCACCTTTTTTTGAGATACTTGCATCTATATACTTAATGTCATATTATCTGTATCTAATTTCGGCTATCTACTTAGGTTTTTTTCCAAAACATAATAAAATCTAAGTATAAAACTTTATTTATTTCAATCTCTGTTAAATAATAAATCCTAATTTCATTGTTAGCATTTTTGTAATAAATGTATGATATTAAACTCTCACTCTCAAGCCATGTTCTGTACTTTAGTAGCTAATCTGCTAACTTTTCTTGAAGCAGTATTTAACTTTAAAACCTTTTTAGTAACGCCAATCATAATTTCAGATTGAGCTTTAATAAAAGCGGTGGTAGCTTCTTCCTTAGATCCATTTGCTACTGCTTGCACTACTTTTTTGATGTATGTCTTTATTCTGCTGGTCCTATTCTTATTGACAGCAGTTTTTTTAAGTGTTTGTCTAATTGCTTTTTTAGCTGAAGAATGGTTTGCCATGAATTACCGCTTTGAATATTTATTAACTAATGATTGTTTTGATCTGAAACATCTGATGCCGCAATTTTTAGAGTCATACAGCCCTTAGCGCTTGTATCTCTATCTACAAATTCTATAAAAGCTAATGGAGCCATATCGCCATAGCGAAACCCATTTTTAACAATTCTAGTATAACCGCCTGGGCGAGCAATATAGCGCTTACCGAGGACACTAATGAGCTTCTTAGCAGCTACTTTATTTTTAATTCTAGAAATTATCCTTCTTTTAGAAACAAGATCTGACCGTTTAGATATTGTTACTATCGCCTCAACATAAGGCCTGAGTTGTTTTGCTTTAGGGAGAGTAGTTTCAATTTGCTCATTCATAATAAGCGCAACCGCCATATTAGCGAGCATAGCTCGTCTGTGACTGCTGGTTCTATTAAGCTTTCCGCCTTTAATTTTATGTCGCATTTTTAAATACCTTACGTTAATACGGTTCTTCGTGTTTTTTCGACAGTTCTTCCAGATTTTCTGGTGGCCAATTCTTTACTTCCATACCAAATTTCAAGTTAAACTTAAGAAGTATATCCTTAATTTCGTTCAAAGACTTCCTTCCAAAATTCTGAGTTTTGAGCATCTCAGCTTCGGATTTAATAACAAGATCGCCTATATATACTATGTTATCATTTTTAAGACAATTTTGAGACCTTACTGATAATTCTAGCTCATCAACTTTCTTCAATAAGATAGGATTAAATGGTAACTCTTCGAGCTTATCTTGCTTATCTTCTATTTCTTCTTTAAACATAATAAAAGACTGAAGTTGATCTTGCAATATCCTAGCCGAAAG
>JBPBQH010000084.1:0-2296 GCA_050954685.1 Janthinobacterium lividum
AATAAACCTCAAAATAAAAGTCAAAAAATTATCTCTGGTTATCGAGGGGCTAAATATGCCACGTGAATTCTTGCAAGCCTACGCTGAAAGCGAGATCAACGTTATTAAAAATATTGCAAATCCTGAAATTAGTATCAAGCTAGCAGTAGATAATATTCGATTAGCTTCTGGTGATACTCAAAGTATTACACTAAACTCAACATATATAAATGAAAGGATAGATTGCTCTTTATTTATCAAAAGTAATAGTTCCATGGGCGGCAATTTAAAACTATCTCTGCCTGCTGAGATATCATTATTACCTTACAAATTTCAAATTAAGCA
This sequence comes from Janthinobacterium lividum, assembly GCA_050954685.1. Taxonomy (GTDB): domain Bacteria; phylum Pseudomonadota; class Alphaproteobacteria; order Rickettsiales; family Rickettsiaceae; genus JBPBQH01. The sequence continues at coordinate 325 of JBPBQH010000084.1, forward strand.
AGACAAAAAAATTACAGGAAATTTGAACCTAAATTCCCAAATTGATGTATTGGCTTCACTTTTTTTATCACCTATTCACCACCTAAAAGGTGTACTCGATATATCTGCTAGAATTGCCGGTAGCCTAAATGTTCCATATATCCAGGGACTAGCAACCATTACTGAAGGAAAATATGATAATGTACAAACAGGTATTAAAATCAAGAATATTAATTTTATTGTAGAAGCGCAAGGTCAGAAGATATTACTTAAAGAGTTTCGTGCTCATGACGATGAGAAAAAAACTTTTGTAGGTACTGGGTATTTTGATCTAGATAAAAAAAACTTACCTTTTGATTTCAATTTCAAAGCTGATAATTTTTATTTCTTAAACCATCCCAATATTCAGAGTGCCGTTAAAGCCGATATAAAAATAAGTGGTGATAGCAAACACGTTGATATCACAGGAAATATTGAACCAAAATTTCTCGAGATACATTTGCCCGAACAGTTTGAGAAAGAAGTATACGAATTAAATGTGACAAAAATTATTACTAATAAGGGCGAGAAGTCTGCAATTAATCAACAACATTTATTCTATAATTACCAAGTTAACTTAGACGTTACAATATTTGCTAATAATAAAGTCTTTATTAGAGGCTGGGGACTTGATGCTGAACTTGGAGGGAAATTAAAGTGTGGTGGAAATGCAAAAACCCCTTTAATTAAAGGTAATCTTGAGACTATACATGGTAAATACCAAGAATTTGGAAAACAATTCACGATAAAGGAAGGTAGCTTAGTGTTCAGTGGCTCGGTACCTCCTTCTCCATTTCTAAATATAATAGCAAGTTCAGCCCAAGACGATACTGAAGTAATGATAGTTATCTCAGGTCCCTTATTAACTCCAAAATTATCAATAGAATCTAATCCTCCCCTACCTCAAGATGAAGCATTATCTATTTTATTATTTGGTAAACAGTCAAATCAGATAAGTCCATTTCAAGCAATACAATTAGCTGATAGTATTAGGCGACTGTCTGGTCACGGAAGCTCTACAAATATATTAGACAAAGCACGAGGAATATTCAAATTAGATGATATCAGACTAAAAAATAGTAGTAATAATGTAAATGATGCTGCTCTTGGAATTGGTAAATATATAACGGACAAAATTTATTTAGAAGTTGAAAAAGGAATACAAGAAGGCAGCGGTAAAACTAGAGTAGAAGTTGAAATTAAAAATCACTTGACTGTTGAGAGCTCAATTGGAGAATCGGGGGGATCGGTAGGAGTAAATTGGAAAATGGACTATTAATATTCTAAATATATTTTTATGTATTTTAGGGTTTTGCTTTAAATTCGCTAATTAATACCAGTGTAGTAATTAAAGATATAAATGCCAAATATAATGACGGAGCCCATAATGCTTCAGTATACTGCCAAAGAATCAAGCAAATAAATGGTAGGTTACGACCCAGAAGGTCTGTACCTACCGAATAACCTAATCCAGCAACTAGATATTTTTCATCCCCCTTAGCTAATTTGAATAGTAACGCGTAAAGAGGTGCAACAAACGCTACTCCTATAACAACTATCCATAATTTGGCGATAGTGACTCCCATTAAATTAAGGCTGGGTAACAAATAGAAAAATGGAATTATAGTGACAGTAATTAAAAATGACATCAATGCCATCCATTTAGCATGATTAAATCTATCGACTATATTGCCAAATATTGGTAACAGGATGATATTAACTAGCATCAGGATGGTATTATGAGCAAGAAGCTCGCTTGTTTTGACATTAGATATCAAAGGAACAAAATTATTTAAGAATACGAAAGGGATAGTATAGGTCAAAAAACTAAAGCTGGAAATTACCATTATTTTCAGAAGTTTATATCTGTTTTTTAAAATTAATTTATAGTTGATTGGACTGGAATCACTTTTTTTAATTTCAAGCCCTTGATCACGAACTACTATTATCCTTA
>JBPBQH010000185.1:0-2266 GCA_050954685.1 Janthinobacterium lividum
CACATTATTACCTTTTATAATTTATTGTGGTAAAGAAACCCTTAAAACTAATAATCCGTTTGTACACTTAACTAGAGGATTTTTACTATTTTGCGGTATGACAGCTTGGACTTATGGTCTCACAGTATCTCCTGTAACTACTGGGACAGTTGTTAGTTGGGCAATACCATTATTCACTTTAATATTAGCAGTATTTTTTCTAAAAGAAAATATTATTTGGCAAAGGTGGGTAGTAACTTTCGTTGGATTAGTTGGTATATTAGTTATACTAAACCCTAATGGTGCTGATTTTAATCCTGAGACCTCAATTTTTGTTTTTGCTTCCGTGATATTTGCTACATTAGATATAATCAACAAAAAGTTTATCGTTAAAGAATCTATGCTAAGCATGTTATTCTATTCGGCAGTAGTCACTATGATTTTATCTATTCCAGCGACAGTAATTAATTGGCAGACCCCAAGTTTTGACAACCTTGCTTTACTTTTTATACTAGGAGCTAGTGCGAATTTGATACTGTTCTTTATTCTCAAAGCTTTTGCTCTGGCTGAGATAACTGCTCTTGCTCCCTACAGATATTTGGAACTAATAATTTCATCTTTGGCTGCTTACCTAGTATTTAATGAGATGCCTAGCAAAAACACTTTAGCTGGTGCTTTGATACTTATTCCTTCAACTTTATTCATAATTTATTCAGAAAAAGCTTCTTCTGAGAAGGAAGAAGTTGATCAAAAAATTAGGAAACCTGATCTATGAATCTTATGAATAAACGTAAGCTAATTTTATCTAGTGGAATAGCCAATACATTTGAGTGGTATGACTATGTCTTATTTGGTCATTTTGCTCAGATAATAGGGCAAAAATTCTTTCCCGATACCGATCCTGATGCTTCTTTACTAAAAACCTTTCTTGTGTTTGCAGTCGGCTATCTTATGAGACCTATTGGAGGAATAGTATTTGGGGTGATAGGCGATAAGTTTGGTCGCAGATACGCTTTGAGTGCTTCTGTAATATGCATGTCTTTTCCTACAGCGTTGATTGGTATCTTACCTACCTATGATGATATCGGTTTACCGGCAACTATCATGATGATATTAATAAGGATGCTGCAAGGCTTGTCAATGGGGGGAGCCCTTACTGGCTCTGTATCCTTCATCATAGAACATACAACTAAGGAAAGACGTGGGATAATAGGCAGTGTTCCGATGGCTAGTATTTGTATTGGAATATTATTAGGATCTGCGGTCTCTTATTATGTCAGGAGAGTTCTAAGCGCTGCCCAATTCGATGATTGGGGTTGGAGAATACCCTTTTTAATAGGAATATTTATTTTCTTTGCTGGAATCTATATTAAAAAGAATACGGAAGAGACACCTTTGTTTAAAGAAATGATTAATAAAGGTGGTATAATTCGATCACCTCTAAAAGAGGCTTTCACCACTTATTGGTTCGATATGTTGATTTCAATTTTAATCAATTCTACTGGATCAATAATATTCTATTTACAAACAATATATTTGATGACTTTCTTGAAAAGTCATAGAGGTTTTGATCAATCAAGTGTTGATTATTTAATGAATTTTTCTTACCTATTGATGATTTTCGTCACTATTTTTGCTGGCTGGATTTCAGATATCGTGGGGCGAAAAAAAATGTTTGTCGTACTGAATGTAATTATTGTTCTAAGTTTTGTTTCAGGTTTGATGAATATTTTTGAGAGTGGAAGTTTTAATAATGTAATAGTTGCACAAATAATTTTGTCAATCTTAGCTGCAGCCTATATAGGCCCTGAGCCAGCTCTGCAGGCTACCTTCTATCCTACTAATATCAGAAATACTGCTCTATCAATATCTTACAATACAGCAACTAGCGTTTTTGGTGGTACTACTCCTTACGCGATTGCTTATTTGGTTCAAAAAACGAATTTGGTAAGTTCTTGTATGTACTATGTTGTTGGCTGTGCTTGTTTGAGCTTAGTGGCACTTAATTTCTACAAAGATCGTTCTGACGACTATAGCTAATTCTGGATAAAAATGTTAGGTACAAAAGTATCTAAAAAGAGAATTAATGTCACAAGAATGTTTACGTCTTAAATATTTAGCATGTGCCCACTTATGCTCGATTGGATTAAGATCAGGGCTATAAGGAGGGAGATACTCAAGAATGTGACCTACTGTTTTTATCTATTCTTGCATTGTAGAACCTTTATGAAAAGCAGGGTTATCCATAACAACGACAGTTCCTTGCGGTAGCTTAGGTAATAGATCT
>JBPBQH010000036.1:0-2246 GCA_050954685.1 Janthinobacterium lividum
TTGTAGAGCCGGGCAAGCCTTTTGATTTCGTCGTAATTAATCAAGTAACTATTCTTATCTACGCTATATGTAGTTGCTTTAAACCATTTGCCAGATAGATTGGGTAAGGCACCATGAGTAAGGTGGCCGCCACTGTGCATAGACATACCTAAAATAGTGTCTCCTGGATTAAGAAGAGCCAAAAAAACAGCCTGATTAGCTTGAGATCCCGAATGAGGCTGTACATTAACATATTGACAGTCAAAAAGTCGCTTTGCTCTCGCAATTGCAATATCTTCTGCAACGTCGACTTCAGCGCACCCTGAATAATATCTCTTGCCTGAATAACCTTCAGCATATTTATTAGTAAGGCAAGAACCTTGAGCTTCCATAACAGCACGACTAGTAAAATTTTCTGAAGCTATTAGTTCTATAGACGACTCTTGGCGTCTCCGCTCCTTACTAATAACATTAAATATATCCATGTCACTATTTTCGAGAAAATTCATAATAATTTCCTAACCGTTTTTTATAAATTTCATTGCAAATTCTATACCCCTGCTGTCAATCGTATGAGTGAGATTAGGAATCTTTAGAGTATTATTTTTTATATTATATATGTTTAAGTATCTAGATGTATTATCTAGTTCCTTAGCTTCAATTACATCGTCATCTTCACCATGTATTAAACAGACGCGAGTATGTTTATTGATACATTTTGGCGGCGGAACTAATCTTCCAGAAAATCCTACCATACATTCGAAAGGTTCTTTTTGAATAAGCGTGAGATACAAACCAATCATGCTGCCTTGGGAAAAGCCGATTATTGTAGTATCCTTGTTGGTAAGACCTAGCGAATTCTGAGAAGATTTTATTATGTCTGCCAATAATATTACGTTTTTAGCTACTAGCTCTAATATTTTGTAAGGATCTCTATCACTTAGACTGAACCACTGGCGGCCGTAAGGCGCCATATCGTAGGCTTCTATGCCGTGAGGTGAGATAAAATGATAATCCGGTAATTCTTTTTGTATTAGTGGTACTAAACTTATCAAATCGTTGCCATCAGAACCTAGCCCGTGAACTAAAACTATAAGTTTCTTCGCAGGTAAATTTAAGGCTTTGATCTCAGGAAAGAAAGAGTAACCGCTCATTATATTTTCTCAACAATATTTCATATATCTAATTAATGATAAACTTGAAGCTTATCACGCATACGTTTGTCAGCATCACACGCTTTATCGGCAATAACTGCTTTAGATATTATAATGAATATTATGCATATTCAAAGCAAATTATCCGATATATTTCTAATGCCTTCCGAATAAACTTTGAACCTATCTTAAAAAATAGTAAGATTCTATCCAGGCTTATTATCTAATTACATTAAATCCATTACCGTGATTCTAAAAGATGCTGCTTAATTATTTATTTTATACCGTAAAAGTCCTTAGCATTCTGGATTATAATGTCGAATTCTTGCTCATTTGGAGTTGCTGAAGTTGCATCTTCGATAAATGTCCCACCAACTACTCCAACATCATTGGCTTCATTATTTGCTAGATGTTTTGGAAACATATAAAATGAACGCTTGATTTTTTGCCCAGATTTACTCTTATCTTCGCCAAAATATACCAAAATCATGTATTGCAGGTCGGCTGGCTTCTGATTCTTTAACATAACTAGATGACCCTGAACAGAAATCATATCTTATCGTGGCTTAGCTCCTTTGCCCCCATACCACTACAATTGATTATATATTTAGTGTTAATACCGCCGAAGGATATGACTTTTTTTTGAATAAATTTGATATTTTTATTTCTTGCGTAGGTATTGAGGCTTTCCATCATTTCTGTAGTATCAATAAATATACCATCATCGTATGCTACCATAGCATGCTTTGTACCATTACCGAAATCTAGCACCACATCCTTTGCTGGCTGCATGACTACACCAACATAAGGTTCTAAACCTGAGTCAGCTCTGCTAGCAAAGTAAGTCGGTACAATAACAGCTCCTTCCTTAAAATGAGGATGTTTTGCTAAGGCAATCATTTGATAAAATCTGTAAGCGTCTATGCTTACTTCATCAATAACTTTTTGTATTTCTGGTTCATTTTTCATTGAAACTGGAGCTAATAGACCTCCTGCATTATGTGATGTTAAAGAATCGAATTTTTCTGCGACAATTATTATATTCGTATAACCTCTCTCATATAGGTCATATGCCGTATATAGGCCCAAGGCACCTGCACCAATAATAGTAAT
>JBPBQH010000226.1:0-2233 GCA_050954685.1 Janthinobacterium lividum
ATTAATATCATTACTGGAGTTATTATTGCACCCCAAAGCCAACCTAAGTTTCTTATTATTGTACTACCAAGAAGCGCACAAACTAAAGTAAAAATCCCTGTCCATATATATACACTGCCCATATAAGACATAAAGTCTTCTGTCTTTGGGTATAATTGCTTGGTTTTTGAAAACCATAATCCTTCAACAAGCCCAACTGCAGTACTATAAGAGATAATTATAATACATATTAGACCAAGATATTTGGAAGTTAATATCATCTTTAGATTTTCTCTAAGTGTAAGTTTTAATATATCAGTTCTCTGGCCTTTAAATTTAATATTTTTGTCTGTCTCGATAATTTTTACTTCAATAAATCTGTGCAACATCAAGCAAATTATTCCAGATAATACGACAATTATCATCAAGGATTTGAGCATTATTTCGGTTTTGTCTGTTAAAGATGAAAAGAATAGCTGAAGAAAATGAGTTTCTTGGACAAAATAAATAATTATACTACCAGAAATTAGTAGATTAGTCTGACCAAAAAAACTGAAAAAAGAATAAAATCTTCCAGCCTCCTCCGTTTTTGTGATTTTATTAGCTAATTGCCAATAAAGTAGGCCAAACACAATCGTAGGCCAAAGTTCACCCATAACGTAAAATAGGACAAAGCTCCACTTTCCCCAAATAATAATAAACCATTTTAAATACGGATATAAATTAATTAGCTGATCAATTTTGTCAGGAGCAGGATGGAAAAACTCTCTGTAAGGATACAAAACAAAAGTAAATAGAGTAAAAAAAGCCAGGAAAGCAGCTACTATTACACGAAATACTCTTTCAGTAGGCATTATGTTGCATAATTTAGAATAAACTACAACAAACATTATTCCAACTGGCATTTCGCACCAAAGCTTAATAAAGCTTATTACCTCTGAGCCTATCAATGTGATTACTAAACTATCTTTAATACTACGTACTATGTTCTGGTTCAGTAGAATAAAGAACATCAAAAAAGCCATCGGAAAGAATTTAGCTAGCTCATAGGATCTGATAGGCCAAAGTATATAGCGAATTCTGCTATGTCTTAATCTAGCCCAAAAACTTACATCCGTTACCTGATCACTCACTCAAAGCATACTACCTTAATTATCGGTCTGAAAGCTAAACGATTGATATTAGTTTGTCAAGCTTCTTCAAAATTAGCAATTCTCTTACTTAATTAAATCTACTGCTTTTTGTGACTCTTAGTCATTGCTACGGGATCAATAAATCGCTCAAAATCCTCAGCACTAAGAAGATTAAGTTCAATAGCTGCTTCTCTTAATGTTTTACCCTCTTTATGGGCTTTTTTCGCAATTTTCGCCGAATTATCGTAGCCTATATGAGGATTTAATGCAGTTACTAGCATCAAGGATTGATCTCTTAGATAATTAATACGATGAATATTCGGTTCGAGTCCGATGATGCAATATTGTACGAAATTTTCTATTGCTGCACCTAGTAATTTTATTGATTCGATTATATTAAATACGATTAATGGTTTGAATACATTTAACTCAAGCTGACCATTTGCTCCTCCAATAGTTACAGCAACATTATTACCTATTACTTGAGCACAAATCATAGTTAGAGCTTCACATTGGGTTGGATTTACTTTACCTGGCATTATAGATGATCCTGGCTCATTTTCAGGTAAATTTAATTCGCCAAGTCCACATCTAGGTCCAGAACCTAATAATCTTATATCGTTAGCTATTTTCATCAAGCTAACTGCTACCGTATTAAGAGTCCCAGATAATTGCACTAACCCATCATGGCTTGCTATAGCTTCAAATTTATTTGGTGCAGTTATAAAAGGCAGATTCGTATAGCTTGCTACTTTCATCGTAAATTTTATATCAAAACCTGCAGGACAATTTAAGCCTGTACCTACGGCTGTTCCTCCTTGAGCTAGAGAATAAATTTTATTAATATTCTCTTCAATTCTTTGAATCGAGTATAATATTTGAGCCTGGTAAGCTGAGAATTCTTGTGATAATCTTATAGGTGTTGCATCTTGCAAATGAGTACGGCCAATCTTTATTATATCTTCCCAGGCTTCTACCTTTTTGCCTAATATTTCGTGAAAATTTTGTAATGCAGGCAGTAGAGATTTTTTTACAGTTAATATAGTAGCGATGTTCATTGCAGTTGGAAATGAATCGTTTGAAGATTGTCACATATTTACGTGATCATTCGGATGAACTGG
>JBPBQH010000140.1:0-2229 GCA_050954685.1 Janthinobacterium lividum
CTCAGGCTTTCTTAGCCCTAGATATTTGAGGAGATTTGCAGGAGCATTGCCGCTAGTTATTAAATGGACACTCCTTGCCAGATCTTTTAAAAAGAAACTATTAAGTAATAGAGGCTGTGGAGGATCCATCCTCTTCCTAAGTTCGAAGAACACTTTCACTGTAAATTTTTTATTGCTAATAATATCTAAAGGTATTTTGAGAGTATCTTTTAGATAATTATATGCTTCGTTTATTGTTGAGATATTTAGTGGTAATTCTTTTCCGTGTTCGTCAGTCTTACGTAGTATATTGCTAAGATCTGCTCTTACTGTAGCTTCAACCGAAGCCCAGTTTTTTATATGTTTGAGTTTATCGTTTAAGACCTGATGTATAGCCCATCCGAAACTAGAAATAACTATTGAATCACCGTTAGTAACTATACCGTTTTGATCAACCGTAACACTTGCTACAACAGTTTCTGAAGCAGAGGAAGGATGTTCAAGATTTCCATCTTTATACTTTTCAATTAACAAAAGTATAGCATGCTTGAAACTAATAGTGCCTATTACTACTTGATAAAATATTTGATTACCTGGTTTTAGCGGCTTTTTTGGAGAATCCCAAGGCATTTTGTCGATCTTATCATCAAGGAACGAGATCAACCTGACATTTCCACCAGCTAAACTTTCGGGTTTTTGGTACGTCTGAGGTGCTAATACTTCTAGCGCCACCCATGCGGATAATATATTACTACCATTGTCTGAATTTGATTGATTTATCACATTATTAATACTAAATTTCCACCTAAGATTACAACCGCATTAACTATCTAAACCATAAATATATAATTATATAACATATTCAGAAATTATGAGCAAAACGTGCACAGAAGTCAACAACTAAAAGTTGAGCAGTATCGACAGGTAATCGACAGGCACTAGTCATTTAAAATCTTATTTCTTGATTGGGCTAGATTTAAAACACAAAATTTTACCTCTTCATTATTTACACTAAATTAATTTTATATATTCGTTTTTAAATAGGGGTAATTTTTATTACAGATATGGCTTGTATAACCTAAGAATCCGTGTAAGCTAGTTATACAACAAATCATATAAAGGATATATCATTATGGAAAACAACAATTCGTCTACTAAAACTAAATTTTTAGCTTCATTATATAAAGAGCCAGCAAAAGCGGAACAAGCCTATGATCTTTTAATAAATAGAGGTTATGCTAAGGAAGATATCACAGTAGTGATGTCAGATGCTACACGCGACAAAAATTTTTCACAAGCAGATCTTCCTGAAAGTAGCTTAGGTACTAAAGCTATGGAAGGTATGGGAGCAGGTAGTGCAATAGGTGGAACAATAGGCGCGATCGCAGGAGCAATATTTGCTCTTGGAACTACGCTTGCAATACCTGGTCTAGGTCTTGTGATAGCTGGACCTATAGCTGCAGGGCTTGCTGCTGCTGGTGCTGGGAGTGCAGTAGGCGGTCTAGTCGGCACTTTAGTTGGCGCTGGTTTTTCAGATGAACGTGCTAAAGAATACGAAGATGAAATCAAGGCAGGTGGCATTCTAGTAGGAATACAAGTACCTTCTGAAAAATATGATATGCTAGAGAGCGATTTAAGAACTACTATAATTTAAGGTTATTTGAAATAGAGGGCATTCTTATGCCCTCTAATCTATTCTATTACAGATATTTAATTGATTCTCCCAGAATGATAACATCTTCGCTTTCTATGCTTTCTATAATATCAGGATTCTGCGACGCGCTGTTGCCAAAAAGTTGTTCCGATTTCTCGGCACTTATATGATCGTTACCAACATCTAATTTTAGTTCTTTACTTTTGTCTATTAGTCTAGTGATTCCTGTAGTTTCCTCTCTCTCGATTCTATTTTGAGCTAATTCTGCAGCGCGCACGTAATGATTATCGATACATAATTTTAGTTCTTTGTTCTCTCCATGCGATAATTTAGCGATTTTTATAATCTCTTCTTTCTTGATATTACTGCTTCTTAAACTGAGTGTTTTTAAATATGATTCTGAGGTAATAAGTTCTGCAATTAATTTGGTGTCTTTATCTTCGAACATATTGCCGTCTAGATGTAGCTGTTCCAAACTACTATTACTTTTTAGCATATCTAGTAAATATGAAAAAACTTCTCCTTGTATTGAGTTATAGTTTAAATTTACTATAATCAAAGTATGATTACTTTTTAGTCCTTTAAATATCTCATAT
>JBPBQH010000085.1:0-2197 GCA_050954685.1 Janthinobacterium lividum
CAATTACCGAGTATTCTACCAAAGAAATATTTTTAGGTGGCTCAATTAGCCTAATTGAATGCAAATTGAGAACAGGTAGAACTCATCAGATAAGGGTACATCTTAATTACTTAGGGAATTCAATTGTTGGTGATCAGACTTATGGAAATAATAATCGAAAAATAAATAATATCGCAGAGGACGCAAAATTACATCTGATGGGTTTGAAAAGGCAAGCTCTACACTCGTACTATTTGGGATTTATTCATCCTAGAACTGACAAGTTTTTAGAATTCGAAATAGAGATGCCAAAGGATATTCAACTAATAATTGATAATATCAGATCATAGCTAATTTGACATTAAATTATTTATAAGTAATATCTTATAAAAAGGGAAAAATATGTGTATAAAAAAGATAATATTGTGTGTATGTGCTCTAATGTCTTTGATGGGATGCAAAGCAAAAAAAGATGGAGACCTAATTGTTGGGACTTCGGCAGATAATCCACCTTACGAGTTTATAAAAGATAATCAAATTGTAGGCATGGATATAGATATTATCAATGCTATTGGTCATAATCTCGGCAAGAAAATACTGATAAAAAATCTTGATTTTCATGGCTTACTTGCAGCGTTAGCTAGCAAAAACGTTGACATAGTAATAGCAGCCCTCTCGGTAACACCAGTTAGACAAGAGAAAATTGATTTTACTCATAATTACACCTCTTCTACTAGTGCAGTTCTATTCAGAAGAGAAGATAATTACACTAGCTCAAGTGATCTGAAAGATAAATCTATTGGCGTTCAATTAGGGACTACTTGGAGCCAGATCGCAGAAAGCATATCAGAAAGAGTAGGTTCTACAGTACATTCATTATCTAATAATCTTATGCTAGTAGAGGAGCTAAAATCTAAAGCTGTTGACGCCGTAATTCTTGAGGAAGCCCAAGCAAAGAACTTTTCTGGCAACAATCCTTCACTGATATATTTCATCCTGGAAGATTTTGATACAAATTTTGCTATTGCTCTTCCTAAAGGATCTGGTCTTAAAGCTGAAATTGATGAAGCTATAAAAGATTTGGAGCAGAATGGTACCTTAAATGAGATTAGAAAGAAATGGCTCAAGTAGTGAATGAGAGAGAATTTAAGGAATCATTAGGTAGATTCCCTACTGGCGTGTCTGTAATTAGTACGGTTTTCAATAGGGAACCTTTCGGATTTACAGCTAACTCTTTTGCTTCCGTCTCATTAAAGCCACCTATGGTATCTTTTTGTTTGGATAGCAAAGCAGGGAGTTTAAAAGCTTTTTTGCAGAGTGATGTATTCGCAGTAAGTATCTTAGCTGAAAATCAGGAAGAACTCTCCAGGCACTTTTCAAGCGGCAAACATGATAAGTTCTCAAACACTAATTATGACTTGGGGGCAGTGACTAACTGCCCACTAATTCACGGGGCTATATGCTATATCGAATGTACAAAAATCCATGAATTTAAAGGAGGAGATCATATAATCTTCGTTGGGGAAGTAATATCTACTGATATTAAAAATGATTTTAGTCCCCTAGTTTATTTTTCACATAAATATTGTGGCTTAAAATGAAGTTTGCTGAGTAACCCTATATCGGAATTGCTATGATGTGATTTATACCACTGGTTATTACTACAAGTTTTACATTTCCTATCTACGCTAAGCATACTAAAATAGTTACGACTAAAATTTGTATTTTAATGGTTTTTGAAGTATATAAATAATAAATATATCTATAAAATATAATTATGGCAGGACACTCTAAATTTAAAAATATCCAACACAGAAAAGGCGCTCAAGATAAAAAGAGAGCTAAGATATTCACTAAACTAGTCAGAGAAATCATAACCTCAGCTAAGATAGGAAGTCCAGATCCTGCAATGAATCCACGCCTCCGTGCTGCAATAGCTGTTGCAAAAACACAGAACTTACCAAAAGAGCGTATCGATAGAGCATTAAACCAAGCTAGTGACCCTGGCAATAATGAAAATTATACAGAGATAAGATATGAAGGTTTTGGACCAGGAGGCATTGCTATAATAGTTGAAGCTCTAACTGATAATAAAAATAGGACAGCTTCGGAGGTGCGATCTAGTTTTACAAAATTCGGTGGCAATCTTGGTGAGACTGGTAGCGTCAATTTCATGTTTAATCATTTAGGTATTATTCAGTATCCTTCATCTATTGGT
>JBPBQH010000086.1:0-2185 GCA_050954685.1 Janthinobacterium lividum
CACTTTTGACCAACTTCTTTCAGCTAAACTAATCTTATATTTTCATGTCATTTATCATAGTTACTTAACATCATTGACAGAAAAGATGTCAACATTATAGTTAGTTGATTTCGTCTCAGGACTCCATGATGCTTCTACGGGTGAAACACTCTATTAACGAATTAAAGGTACTGGTAGATAGTACGCCTAGAAACGTTAAAGTCTCTAGCAAGTTTAGCTTTAGGGATACCAAGTGCAATTTGTTCTTTAAGAAACAAAACTTGAGCTTCATCTAAACTAGGTTTACGACCCTTATATAGGTTTTTAGCCTTGGCAAGCTCTATACCTTCTTTTTGCCGCTCACGAATAAGTGAACGCTCAAACTCAGCAAAAGCCCCCATTACTGATAATAGTAGTTGAGACATTGGCGAATCTTCACCAGTAAAAATTAAGTTTTCTTTGATGAATTGTATTTTGATGTTCTGCTTATTGAGCTTTTGGACTATTTGCCTAAGATCGTCAAGGTTGCGTGCTAGTCTATCCATGCTATGTACTATGATGGTGTCATCTTCACGTACATAATCTAATAGCTCAGCAAGAGCAGGACGGTTCGTATCTTTACCTGAAGCTTTATCTACAAACCTCTTATCGAGCTCAATATTTTCGAGTTGTCTTTCAGGATTCTGGTCGAAACTACTTACTCTAATATAGCCTATTTTTTTAGTCATATGATTTTGCTTTAGCTAATTAGCTGTCTAAATCAGCCATTAATAGTTTTCATGTATCCTTCTTTAGCCCAGGTCAAAATCTTCTCATCTTTAGTGATAAGATGTCCTGCAAGCTCTCTAGTAGTAGCTGTGATTATACGATCTGCAGGATCACCGTGAAAATTCAACAAATTGCCGCTATCAGCAGCGATAGAGGTGCTAATTGAGACGATATTTAAACCTTTTGCTTGAGATATAGAATTTAGAAAAGTAAGCGTAGGCTCAAATAGATTGATCCTCTTTTTGTTCACAAGCATAGCTATTTCCCAAAGAGTGATTGAGGAAATGAATAGCCTACTATCATCTTGTGCACCGCTTATAGCTTCAGTAACTTCTTTGGAAATTTCATTGGGCGATAAGAAAGACCATAGAAGGATATGAGTATCTAATATAATATTATTCATTATCAGCGTCCCATGAGGTATCAGTATTTACGATATCACCGCAGATAGAAGCCCTGCCTGCTAGCATACCAAATATAGAAGGCTTGTGCTCTTTTGCGATAATAGGAGTTATCGTTGCTATTGGCTTGCCGTTCTTTGTCAAAGTTATTTGAGATTGCTGATTTTGAGCTCGTTCTATTATTTTATGACAATTAGCTTTAAAGTCAGCTATAGCTACTAATGAAATCATAATTATATTTGATATGTTTTATAATAAGACAATATACAAAATATTAGATAATAAGTCAATATGTAAAAACATAAGTTATCTATTAACTAAATAGTATAATTAGTGCTAAATAAGTCATTTTCCCTAAATTATGTAACCTTAACCTCTATAACCTTTGAGCAGAATCGTAAAACAAAGCTAATTGGGGTTCTATATGCACGCATTATTGGTAGTAGCGAGGATGGTATTATAGGCTACACTTTAGAATTACAGCTGGAAGCATCATAAAAACATTGACAAAATATTAGGAAAGATCAAAAGATTAAAATTGCTAGTATTTTTTGTATTGTTATAAGTTGAGTTGTGTATTTGGTTACATAATTTCCAAAAGAAGAACTTATTTTAATTCTAGAATAAGTTAGAATGATATGTATTGATTGATGTTAACTTATTATATTAAAGTGATTTAATAATAGCGTTTCTCCGGAGTCGAATTAGGTTGTAATGACTTAAGGAATATTAGGAATAAATAATTATTTTGCATAAGTAGTACCTGCATGCTGTCAATAAGAAATCTTAATAATTAAAGTGCTTTTGTAGTTATAAAATCAACTGTTATAAGGAAAGAAAAAAGTGAAAAGAAATATAGAAGAAGCAAGCGCAAATGATATAGATAGAGTAAGTATTGAACAACAAATTATTAAAACCCCAAAACTAGAAGATATTGAATCTCATAGCACAGTAAGCGTAAGTACAAATAATAAAGATGAGCAAATACGAATTAAAAAGTTACTTTTTAATGCTATAGTTAATAATGATATTGGTTC
>JBPBQH010000227.1:0-2144 GCA_050954685.1 Janthinobacterium lividum
ATGTATTCAATTCTTTTGTAATGATTATATACTGCGACGGATAATACCTTTTTCGCTAGATCTTGCCCAATAACATATTCATCTAGAGTCCTACATATCTTTTGAGGAGACGGGACTGTCGCTATTACTTTTTTGTCAGATTCCCTAGATTCTTCATTAATAATATCTTGACATAATTCTATACATTCGTTGCAAATAAAAACCGTCAGGCCAGCAACTAGTTTTTTAACCTCATATTGATTTTTGCTACAAAATGAGCAGTGTAGAGCTTTCTTGTCAATTTCAGTTGTCATTTTTAATCCTGCTTTATTATTTTGTTTTTAACTACTTATTTTTGTCCTGTAAAGTTTATTTTATACTATTTTAGCGCCACCAATTGATGGTAATTTTACTTTTGATGGACTAGTTTTTTTTCACTAGCAACAAGTCTCTTTTATTAACAATTGAATCAATTAATCCAAAAGATTTGGCTGCAACTGGATCCATAAAATTATCGCGTTCCATACTCTTTTTAACATGAGTTAGAGTTTGTTTTGTATGCTTAACATATAAGTTATTCAGAATTGATTTAACTTTTAGTGTTTCGCGGGCGTGTATTTCTATATCAGTTGCTTGCCCTTTGTAACCCCCTGAAGGCTGATGTATCATTATTCTGCTATGAGGTAGCGCATAGCGCATATCTGGTGCTCCGGCAGCTAATAGCAAGGATCCCATGGAACAAGCCTGCCCTATACAAACAGTAGAAACTTTAGATTTTATATATTGCATAGTGTCATATATAGCAAGGCCAGCCGTAACAACTCCACCAGGTGAATTGATATACATGTATATATCTTTGTCTGGACTTTCAGCTTCTAGAAATAATAGTTGCGCAACAATAAGATTAGCCATGTAATCTTCAATCTGTCCACAAACAAAAACAATTCTTTCTTTTAATAATCTAGAGTAGATATCGTACGATCTTTCTCCTTTTGCAGTCTGCTCGACTACTATTGGTATATAATTCATCATGTTTACTCCTGGAACATTGTTTTGATTGAATATATTATTAACAAATTGAACTTGAGTTTCAAAAATATATTTTTATTTTTATACATATAATTTTTATCAATGTAAAATTGTTATAAGCAAATTTTACATAATTCTTTAGATTGAGCGCGAAAGTATTTTTATTAATTGAAATTTTTCATATAACCCAACTATAGATTAGTTACCAATAAAAGAATAGACGTAAGAAAGTAATTAGTAATGTAGTCAAATATTATTTAGATCTCATATCAATTTTCTGCGCAAAACTTCTGATTTACTATTAGCTTTCAACCCAGCGCTTGAATATAGGTATTCCCGTGATCAAACCTCTATGGTGAGGTACGCAGGACAACTTGACTGTTTTTCTTGTTCATGTGACATTCAACAGTTCCTTCTGATTCCTCGATTACTACATGCTCAAATGACTTATCTTCCAAATCTACTAAGTCTTGTACTAAAAAAGATGCAACCCATCCAGTTTCGGTGCTAACTATACTATAACCATAACTGCGTTCCCAATCTCCGTTGCAATATAGCTAATCCTGGATAAAAGTGTTATGATATGAGTATTATGACATATTTAAAAGATTTCAGAGAGAAAGTCCTTAAAATAAAGGTAGGAGAGAAATTAAGTATAGCAAAAACAGCTAAGCGATTTGGTATAGGGACGACGACACTAGTAAATTGGCTTAAAGGTAAGCTAGCCAAGAATGAAAGAAATAAGCCTGCAACAAAGATAAATATGGAAGCTTTGGTAAGGGATATCAAGAAATATCCCAATGCATATAGCAAATACGAGAGGGCTTAAGAGATTAGGCTGTAGTAAGAATGGAGCATGGTATGGTCTAAAGAGGCTTGGGGTTACATATGAAAAAAGCATTGAAGCATCCAAAGGCAAAAGAAGAAGACAGGCAAAACTTCTGTCAGAGAATCAAAGTCTATCAAGAGCAAAACAAGCCTATAGCTTATATTGATGAGAGGGGTTTCAGACATAATATGCTAAGAACACACGGTTATGCTCCTAAGGGCCAAAAATGTTACAAGACACATGATTGGGGTGCACGCGGTAGACTAACGCCATAGGAGCTTTGATAGTAAGCAATTGACTGACGGTA
>JBPBQH010000087.1:0-2139 GCA_050954685.1 Janthinobacterium lividum
ATCGATTCTTTATCTAAAGAAATTCGTCTATATAACAAGGCATATCACCAAGATGATGCACCTATAATAAGCGACGCTGAATACGACTCACTGCTTCAGTTATTAATCTCTCTAGAGACAAAGTTTCCCCAATTAGTAACTGATGATACACCCACTGCTAAGGTAGGAGCTGCTCCTGCTGAGAGGTTTGCCAAAATTACTCATAGCATTCCAATGCTTTCTCTAAGCAATGGTTTCAACTTTGACGATATAGTTGATTTTGTCGACAAGATAAAAAAATTTTTAAAACTCGATCAATTCCCGCCAATATTTTGCGAGCCAAAGATAGATGGTCTATCATTTAGTGCTACTTTCATAGATGGAAAGCTAATCAGCGGGGCTACTAGAGGCGATGGTTATATAGGTGAGGACATAACTAATAACTTAAGAACTATCAAAAATTTTCCTCGCCACATCCAGAATGCTCCAAAACACTTGGAAGTAAGGGGAGAAATTTACATAGATAAGGTAGATTTTGAAAATCTAAACATGGAGCAGGTCGAAAACAATAAGACCAAATTTGCTAATCCAAGAAATGCGGCGGCGGGTTCCTTGAGGCAACTTAACTACGAAATCACCGCTGTAAGACCGCTGAAGTATTTTGTCTATGCTGTAGGCTTTTTGAGTAATGAAATTGCCGATTCGCAGGAGTCATTGTTACAGAAATTAAAGACATTTGGTTTTAAAGTTAATGATTTGTTAAAGCTCACAAGAAGTTTAGAAGATATAGAAAATTTCTATACAAACTTAGAATCATCTAGAGAAGATTTGCCATATGAAACAGACGGCATAGTTTATAAACTTAATGATTTTGCCCTTCAACGTAGAATGGGTTTTATTGCTCGAAGTCCGAGGTTTGCTATAGCTCACAAATTCAAAGCATTAAAAGCTATAACTAAGCTAAATAGCATTACAGTGCAAGTAGGGAGAACTGGTGTACTGACGCCAGTTGCTGAACTTGAGCCTGTTTCACTCGGCGGAGTTGTTGTCTCAAGGGCAACCCTGCATAATTATCCTGAAATGATAAAAAAAGACATACGTCCTGGTGATTATGTTTACATACAAAGAGCAGGCGATGTAATTCCGCAGATTATTGCTGTAGAGTTTAGCAAACGTGACTGGGATACTAAAATTCTTGATTTTCCAGCGAACTGCCCTTCCTGTGGTAGTCATCTCCATTATGAAGCTCAAGATATTATAATTAGATGCAATAATGGGCTTAGCTGCCCTGCTCAGAATTATGAATATTTAAGACATTTTGTATCAAAGGCTGCACTAGATATTAAAGGGCTTGGCAAAAAACAAATCAAATATTTGCTAGAGGAGAACTTAATAAGTTGTCCGGTTGATATTTTCTTATTGGAGGAAAGAGACCAATCAAGTATAACTAGACTTGAAAAAATGTCAAACTGGGGTGTAAAGTCAGTACAAAATTTATTTGCAAATATAGATAGAGCGAAAAAAGTTTCCATAAATAAATTTATATATTCTTTAGGCATAAAGCATGTTGGCGAAAGTAATGCTAAGCTGCTTGCTAAGGAATTTGTCACGGCTAGAGATTTCGTAGATTCAATGATTGAATTAGCCTTACCAGACCAAGGAATATACAACAGATTATCGAATATTGACGGCCTTGGTGATAAAATCTTAGTAGATATAATTAGTTTTTTCAGTATCTATAAGAACGTAGAAACTATTGAGAAATTATTAACCATTTTGGCCATTGAAGACTACCAAGATACAAATACAAAAACTATTTTAAGTAGTAAAACTATAGTATTCACAGGGTCGCTACAAAACTTGTCTCGTGCTGAAGCTAAGGCTAGTGCTGAACGTCTGGGTGCTAAAGTATATGGTAGTGTATCTGCCTCAACTGATTTAGTAGTCGCTGGTAGCAATAGTGGAAGTAAACTAAAAAAAGCACTAGAACTTGGTATTAAAATTATAGATGAGGAGAGATGGATAAATCTAGTAACAGAAGCTTCAAAGTAAGTAAGCAAATTGCGGAGCTAAGAGACGCATTAGTACTTAACAATTTAAGCGGCTATATAATTCCTTCTACTGATGAATATTTGAGCGAATATGTACCAGAGTTTGCTA
>JBPBQH010000228.1:0-2137 GCA_050954685.1 Janthinobacterium lividum
CTTTACGTGCGTCTTTTGATGTTTTAGATAAAACTATAAAATCATCCGCATAGCGTACCAAACATAGTTTTTCTGCTATCATTCTTTGATCAAAATCAGCTAAATATATATTTGCTAGTAATGGTGAAAGAGAATTTCCTTGAGGTATACCACTTATTGAATTTGTAAAATAATGATGATGTTCTTGTAAGTGTGTATCTAAATTACCAACTGATTGTGATAACGAATCTTTTAACAATGTATTAATAGAAGTATCAGGCAAATCTTTATATATTTTGTCTAATAATTTTTCTCTATTAACATTATCAAAAAACTTTTTTATATCAGCTTCTAATATTATTCTATTACCATTCTTAAAATGTTCAATCGCTTTTTTGATAGCATCTTCTATTCCTCTATGCTCCTGATAGGCATAACTACAAGGGTTATCTAATTGATACTTGTTTGATAAAAGATTTGATAAAATAGTTGATAAAGCTTTTTGTACTAATCTATCACGTATGTCAGCAATCCTTAAAGGCCTAAACTCCCCTTGATTTTTTTTGGGAATTAGAACAGCTCTTACGCTATTAAATTTATAATTGTTAGTAGTTAAAAGTTTACTTATTTCTATGATTTGAGTCTCAATAGAATTCTTAAACTCAATAAGTGTCTCTTGAGAAAGTCCTCTAGAGTTTTTGTTACTTTTATTCAAGGAATCCCAAGCTTCCTTTAAAAATTTAGGATTTGAAATAGTTTCTAATAATGTAACTGACAACTATCGAAATTTATTTTGTTAGTATTTGCCGTTTCCGTACCACTACCATGGTTTTAGCAGATTACAAAATCAAAGGGCAGATAATTGAGCCTATGATACAAATCTTGACGATTAACGACAAGACTTAACGCATCATCCGCTGCAACGCTTTGGCTATGCTTCGGCGGTTAAGCCTTACAAATTCCGTAGAACAATTCTGCTTTCTTGTTCTTTGCGTTTTGGCTGGGTCTTTCAAAACTGCACTTTTCATCTTACTCAAATTTAACATTTTTTTTGACTTTTGCAACTTTTTTGAAAATAATTTCAGCTTGCGCTTCTCGCCTGCCTTTTAAAATTCGGAACTCCATTGTAACGGAAATCGCAAGCCTGCTAAATACAATGGTTCTCGAAGGGCAGATAAGTGAGCCTATGATACAAATCTTGACGATTAACGACAAGACTTTACGCATCATCCGCTCCATCGCTTTGGCTATGCTTCGGCGGTTAAGCCTTACAAATCCACGATGTAAATATAATTTAATTTTTTAAAATAATTCTATTTTATCTTACTCTATTTTATAGTTTATATGGCAATTAATTAAACTAAAATGCATTCAAGTTCTAGATATTAATTATTTCTACTTTTTGCTTAGGATTTGTAATCCCGTCCTTTGAGTTTAAGATCTTCAATCCTTTAACTACCAATAGCAATACTACAACCACCAAGTAATTTACTAATTTTCCTTTTCCAACAATCACCTATATCTTACAATTGAATAACTACTTGTAAACAGCTGTCATCAAATAGATAATACATTCGCCATAATAATTACTATTCCAATCTTCGTTTTAAAACTCCTTCCCTGCTCCTTTTCCTTCATGCTGTTTTTACCAGGTAAAAGTTGAGATCAATATTAAATACTTATTATTTAATTCTTAACTCGCTGAATATCTTTTGTTTCTACTGATGAATTTGTACATTGCCGAAGCATCTGTGCATTTACAAAGCAAATAATTGATATGAAGAAACTCTTACCTTTTTTCCTTTTTATATTTATCGCCTGCAATGGCTACGGCCAATTGTTAGATTCTTTACAGATAAACGTAGGATCACTGGGCACCATTGCCAAAGATGGTTATCAGCCTTTGTGGCTGGTTTCCAACCGCTGGGGCGCCCTAACAGATCAAAAATATGACGCTTCCACTTACGCAGGATTTACCAACGCGAATTATTTTGGTAAAAATTACATCAGCAAATCCAATCCAACGGGTATGGAACAACCGATGTTTTATGTAAAATATGGTGCAAACCTTATCAATAACAATCATTTTCAAACGGTTACCTTTCAGGAAGCTTATGTAAAAGCTGGCTATAAACATCTGGAAATCCGGGCTGGCCGC
>JBPBQH010000186.1:0-2129 GCA_050954685.1 Janthinobacterium lividum
GTTAATTACTAATGGTAAGGCAAAAGCTAGTAGTGACTTTGATACTTTCAGCTGGATGGTATCATCTTTAAGTACTCTCGCAAGTCTTTTTAATACCTGTTTAGAAGTCCCCGAAGATATTAGCTTTAATTCAGCTACTACGCCTCTACATATATCCAATGCAGGCAATTGGGTAGCTACGGGCGTGCAAGTGACAGGTGGAAAGTTATTAGAATTTGATTGGAGCTTCACAGGCATTACGGCTTTTCCAAGAAAATATTTAGTGCTATACAGAATAGATCCACGTTTCGCTACCCCTCAAATATTTATTCAAACATATGACTATGCTCAGCAAAAATATATATCAGATTTTGGCCAATTCCAAAATGGTCAGCTGCTCATCTATCAAAAAAATCCTTCTATAGATTGGAACGAGCGAATATTGAGCTATACGAATTATTTTAATTTTGTTGGCAGATCTGGCATATCGGTTCAGGCAGGAGATGTTGTAAATATAACTTTAATTAGCTCTGCTAGCTTCTTTGCATTAGGTGATTTTAATAGTGAGCTTAGCAGTCCGGGCTCTGAACTAAGTTTGATATACACAGTCAGCCCTATCGATGATAATAAGCTAATATACTTTTCAGCTGACGCATGGTGTAATGATACTGGAACTCATAACCAAAAGAATCCTTACTGTAGCAATGGTTTCTACGCAAATCCTAGCAACATAGCTCTAGAATTAAATGGTGGAATTAATGACATTAGATTTAATCAAGTTCTTCCAAGTATAAATAGCTGCCCTGATTCGGGTGATATAGATGCAAGCATATTGTGTTTTTTTGACAAAGGTCGAGGCATGGAAATATCGATCGGCGATCAAGTGATTAAAGATACAAATGTCAGTTTTGTCCATTCAAATTTTTTAGATAAGGATTTGCTATACTACGAATCAAGCTCATCGGGAACTCTAAATATATCAACTAATTGGGAAATAAGCGGAATGTTCCCAAATGTCAATCAGCAAATGATCTCTTGGCTTCAATATCAAAGCTTAGATCAGCTGACAAGTAATTTGACTAGTGATAATTCAAACTCAGATATGCAGTTTCTACATTTTGGTAGATATATTTTAGAAATAGAAATTGGCAATAACGATAAGCCAAGTGGTATAGGAATAGAATATACTATCTCTGCTTCTCAACCAGATAGTGATTTTACAGGAGTAAATGTTAGTCAAAATTTTAAAATAGATGCACCACAAGACGGGTATTTATGGCTTAGAGTTACAAACAATGTAACTCCACAAGATGCTATATCTCAGGGTACTATTAATGTAAACTATACTAACTATATCGGCTCAGGAGTGTTTACAAACATAGTTTATAATAAGCTAGTTGGACCCTTGCGTTCTCAGTTTAATACCTTAACTCAGATTATCTACGAGAAGTTAGCCAATAACGCTACCTTACAAAGGATCGCACAGCTACTCTTGATATTGTATATTACGATATATGGTCTACTTTTTCTAGCTGGTGCTACTAAAATTACTGTAGATGATATAGTTATCAGAGTGATAAAAATTAGCATTATAACCGCTTTATTTAGTGAGCAGAGCTGGAATTTCTTTAATAATAATTTGTTCGAAATTTATATTAGCGGGACTGATTACATTATGACTAGTATAGTAAATACTACTAGTTCGGCTACTAACGTTTTTGGCTTCATAGATCCAGTATTCGATAAATATACTAATACCAGAATCTGGGGGTTGTTACTAATACAATTATTACAGCTTCAAAACGGCTTGACCTTCTTGGCTATAATGACCGCTTATTCAATTTTACTATTTTTTAAAGCGGTTCTCGAAGTGATTGTTGGTTATTGTCTAGCTTTCGTGGGACTTGCTGTAATGATCTCACTCGCACCTTTCTTTATTGTTTTAATGTTATTTGAGCAGACCAAAAGCATTTTTGATAATTGGCTATCAACTCTTTTCAGTTATATGATACAGCCCACTATTTTGCTGGTATTTTTTTTACTGATTGATCAAATGATAGATACTCAATTAGCAGGCGCAGTTTCGAAAGCTTGCTGGTCTTGTGTAATTCCTTTGAAAATTGGCTTAGATCTCCGTCATATAGGAATTC
>JBPBQH010000037.1:0-2109 GCA_050954685.1 Janthinobacterium lividum
GACGAACTATAGGCAACACCGGGTAAACTGACTATAGATATTTCATGTATAATATTTACATCTAAATACTCCAGTAATAAAAAACGAAAAATGAAACCCAACAATACAGAAGTAAAAATATGACATCCAAAACTTTTTTTAGTTAGCGTTTGCTTTAATACATTTCAAAAACCATTTTTGATTTTGACAACTTCCCGGTTATTTCTATAAGAACTATAAGTTCTTATTCCTTTAACATTAAGTGTGAGTCTGGTATTAACCTACCGGAATTTTCCAGTTTTAGCATAAAAGCTTGTTTTCATAGGTTTATTGGTCGCGGTTAAAGGTTGCATAGTCATTGGTTCTGTAAAATAAATCTGCTGAGCTGCTTTAGCATATTGCCTTGCTAGTGTGCACTGATCCATTAAAGCTCTTGATTTAGATAAACCATCGTTCATTACGTCAGGAGTAAGAGCACTTTCCATTGCACTACTCATTAGTGGTAAGCTAACGAATGAATGTGGCTTCGGAGGGCTATCAATTGCTCATTCAATACTGTCATAGGCCCTCGCTAGCTCTAATTGCAATCTATCACTGTGAAATTCAGCAGGTTGTCAATTATATCTCGATGCTGCTTTTCCCGCTACCAATTGTATATATAAGATATACAAAAACAATCAAGTGGCGATTACAGATATTAACGAACCAAAACTACTTACTAAATTTCACCCTGCAAACCCATCAGGGTAATCGCTAATTCTTCTCGGCATACCTTGTAGACCTAAAAAATGTTGAGGGAAGAAGGTTACATTCACACCTATAAACATCACTCAGAAGTGGGCTTTTCCTAAAAGAATATTATATTCTAACCCGAGTATTTTAGGTATTCAGAAGTATCATGCACTAAATAAAGCAAATACTGCACCCATACTTAAAACGTAATGGAAGTGGGCTACAACGTAATATGTATCGTGGAATGCAATATCTAAAGAAGCGTTCGCTAAAACGACACCACTTAGTCCTCCAATAGTAAACATAAAGACAAAACCTAAAGCGTATAACATTGAAGGAGTTAATTTCACTAAACCTCCATAACATGTCGCTAATCAGGAAAATATCTTAATACCAGTTGGAACTGCAATGATTAAAGTAGCAGCTGTGAAATAAGCCCTAGTATCAACGTCTAACCCTACAGAGTACATGTGGTGACTTCAAACCACAAACCCTAACACACCAATTGACATCATCGCGTATAACATACCTAAGTACCCGAAGACACTTTTATTCGAACTAGCTGATATTGTAGTACTAATTATACCGAATCCAGGTATTATTAGGATGTAAACTTCCGGATGCGGTAAATTATTTAAGGTTCTAATCTTCTTATATATTCAAACATTTGGTTTATATATGGAATATGATCCTTATTATCCAATCTCCACTTAATAAGAGCTATCCTAGTAGAACCATGATCTTCACAGTATTCAAACTTAACATTTAAAGCAACTAACAAAAAAAATTTTTTTTTTTTTTTCGGTCCAGTAAGATTATTTAGGTTAAGAGGGTCAAAGTTTGTGTATCAATCAGGAACTTGACCCTCGTATTTGAGAGAATCAAATCTGAAAAAACAAATTTCAAAAGCTTTTTGACCAATGGCTCACAACCTACCTCTATCGTTTTTGGCTACATCAGCCTGCTTCCATATTTGTTCTAGTAATTTGTTTCAAAATTCACCACTCCAACGTTTAATTTCTATAAGTGTGTATATTCATACTAAAAGGGTTATTAGAAATTTTAAATATAGTATAATCAGGATGAAAATTTTCCAAAGAATTAAATTCTGGTGTAATAACTCATATATTATTACCTGAAAGATGAAAATAATAAGGTAAAATTGCACTAGTTATACGAGAGTAATCGCATTCTCATGGTTCGCGTAGATCTGGATCTTTTTCTATCCTTTTTAACTCTTGAATCATATTTCAAATATGAGGTCAATATTTTTTAAAAAAAAAAATAAAGGATGATCTTGAAACTAGTACTAAATTTACGGGATTTTTGTGTATTGAATGGTCTTGAACCAGTAGTAGTTAATATATGATATTTTAGTATATTAGAATATGTTTTTTC
>JBPBQH010000038.1:0-2095 GCA_050954685.1 Janthinobacterium lividum
TTTAGAAGCGGTTATTTCTCATCAAAGATTTATCGATGGTGATATTAATACAGGTTTTATAGCCGAAGAATACCCAGCAGGTTTCTCAGGGGCTACTCTTACTTCTGAAATAACTGATGTATTCCTTGCAACTGCAATATTTACATACATTGCTGAACAAAAAAGAGCTTCTTCTATATCTGGCCAAATTACCGATCAAGCTAGCAAGATTGGTACTAGGTGGGTAGTATCTATTGATGACAAATTGTTTCCAATATTAATCAAGCCTGTACAAGATGGCTATAACATTAGACAGGGTTATACCAGAATTTATATACGCAGTAATTGGCACATAGGAAGCCATTTATTTTCTGCAATGATTAACGGAAGGAAAGTTAATGTAAAAATTGAAAATATGCTCACTGGGTATAAGCTAACTCATTCTGGTATTACAGTCAAAGCTTACGTCCGCTCTCCGAGAATGAGTGAACTAGAAGCCGTAATGCTTAGTAAGTCTTCTATCAATGACCAAACTGAACTAACCGCTCCATTAGCAGGACAAATTATAGCAATAAAAGTTCAAGAACAGGAACAAGTATTAATTGGCCAGGAGATGATAGTTTTGACTGCCATGAAGATGGAAAATATTATCCTTGCCGAAAGGACAGGGAAAATATCTAGAATATTCGTCAAAGAAAAGGATCAGGTATCGGCAGGGCAAGTCTTAATAGAGTTCGAATAATTAAAGGTAATTGGTTGTCATCTAACAAAGATCGCAGAACAACATTCTATTACTTTTTAATATATAAAAAATACTATCCTTGAAGAAATCGTGTTTTTTATATACTGTTGACCTAAAATTTGAGATATTATAGCAGATCAGTTGCTAATTTTGCTAAAGAAAAGCAGTAAATTCCGCCTTACCTATTTGGCTTCTTCATTTGCGGGTTGCCTATATTTTTTGATATATTCTTCCTTATTTAATAACCTATCCTTATCTACAAAATCTATAAACAATTTACCATCTAGATGATCAATTTCGTGTTGAATAACGCGTGCTAAAAACCCTTTTGCAATTCCAGTAATTAATGCACCGCTAATATCATAAGCTTCATACTTTATACTTTTAAAACGCTCTACTGGTCCAACTACGTCAGCAACAGAATAACACCCTTCAAAGTCTTCATGCTTTTCTTCAGTAAGAGGCATGTACGAGGGATTGAGCCATATCGTTTTAAGCATTATCTGACTTAAATCAAAATCACGCCTCCATTTTATCACGTTAGGACTATTTCGAATTGCAAAGATAATAAATCTTTTTGGTATTCCAATTTGTGAGGCAGCAAGTCCTGCACATCCTTCCTCCTGATCAAACTTTCGCTCAAGAAGATCTAGATGGTATTTATCCTCATCTGATAGTGGGAAAGTAACTCTTGCAGCCCTCCTCCTAAGTACACTATCATTATTACTATCTTCTTTCCATATAACGTAATGTGGTAGCGAAATTTCAGCGCTATGATTTTGCACCTCAATTATAGATTCTGTCGAAGTAGCTGCCATCAATGTACCTAATTATTAATTTTATTAAATGTCATCGTTACGAACATGTCAAAACTGCAAGCTAATAGAGAGTGAGTCTAGCACGATTCATTGATCTCATTCATCAGCTTATATTTGCAGATCCTACATTAGTTTGAGTTAGGAATCTATATAGTCGGCAAAAGTCAACAAGCTCATTTTCATCCTCAGTGATAATTTTGCTACTTCTATTAGCAATAGATTATTCAATCTTATAATCAAGAAATTGTTAGCAAAAGTTTTCTTAGCAAATATGAACAAAAAGAAAACTCTATAATATATATATTGTGCGCATAGCTGCTTTACAGGATTTAATTGAAATAGGATAAACTGTTTGATAAGCAGTAGATGGTATAAAGATAGAAGCTATCTAATTCATTCTGTGATGGAACTACTATAATTAGTTAAATAGAAGCCTAAATGTAAGGAAAAATATTCTCAAAATATATTTTTAGTAATTGGTGCTAGAAAAACCTCGATACGCCGTAATAAACAGAAACGAAAAAGGCAGCAGAGATAGACCAAGTGAGAAACAACT
>JBPBQH010000088.1:0-2063 GCA_050954685.1 Janthinobacterium lividum
TTCTTCCCTTTGAATATTTTCAAGTAATGACACCCTTAAGATTTCGTCATCGTCATAATTTTTAATGATAACTGGGACTTCAAGCATATTTATTAATTTGCATGCTCGCCAGCGTCTCTCACCTGCTACTAATTTATATTTGCTATAATCATTTGGATGAATAGTGACTATAAGAGGCTGGAGCAATCCATTATTATTGATTGAGTTTGCGAGCTCTTGAATTTTATCTGATTCAAACTTCTTGCGAGGTTGGAACTCTCCTGCTTCAATCGCGTCTATATCAATTGTTCTAGTAATTTCATTAGTCGACGACGGAATTATCTGTTCTTTCAATAGCGCAGATAATCCTCTACCAAGCCCCCTATTCTTCATACAAACTCCTCTTAAAATTAATCATCCAAGAATTTCTTTTGTTAATTCCATATATGCAACAGACCCTGAGCATCTGTGGTCATATATGATCGCTGGCTTGCCATAGGATGGAGCTTCAGAGATTCTAACATTCCTTGGAATAGTAGTTTTAAATACTAAATCGCCGAGGCATTTCCTGACATCTTCTTCCACATGCTCGGTTAATTTATTTCTTTTATCGTACATAGTAAACAATATACCTCCGATCTTAATGTCAGGATTAAGATTCTTGGCAATAATTTCAATAGTTTTAAGAAGGTGACTTAGTCCTTCTAACGAATAGAAATCGCATTGCATGGGAATCAATACTTCCGTAGAGGCAACTAATGCATTGACGGTTATAAGACTCAGTGATGGTGGGCAATCGATTACAATATAATCATAACTATGATTAAGAGTCTGCAACATATTAGCAAGTACATATTCGCGCTTTTTTAAATTCGTGAGCTCGAGTTCGGCTGCTGATAAATTAGTATTAGAAGTTATTATTTCGAGATTAGGAATTGCAGTTCGCATGATAGTTTTATTAAATAGTCTATTATCAAATAACGCTTGATATATAGTGAATTTTCGGTCTTCTTGCTTTATACCAAAGCCGGTACTGGTGTTACCTTGTGGATCTAAATCAATTACTAAAGTTTTTTTATTCATAATCGACAAAGCTGTTGATAAATTAACAGCAGTGCTTGTTTTGCCTACACCACCTTTCTGGTTCACTATAGATATAATTTTAGTCATACTGATATTCTCCAAGCTTTAGGGTATATCTATTATTTAATTTCTATTTTCTAACATATCACAGACTTAGATACTATATATTAGTAATATTATAGCTTCAGCACCTAAAAATTGATCTTCTATGCATAGAATTATTTGCCTTATTAGTTAGATTCTGAAACCATCAAGCGCTATGCATTACTTGGTACTATGAACTATTTTAGTAACATTCCTTAGTTCTAATATAGCACCATGTTGTGATGTTATACTAGGCTCTACGCGGTGGTGAAAAAACCATCTTTGCTTAGCTAGATCGATTTCAGACTGGTAAGTTGAACCTTTTAAAATCAAATATTTGTCACGTGGTTTATATTTATGAGCTAACGTCAGTATAGTATCTACACTAGCGCAAGCTCTTGAACTAATAATATCACAGCTAATATCTATATTCTCAGCACGATCATTAACTATATTTATTTTATTACTTGAAATGGAAGCCGCGTGCAATAAAAAAGCAGCCTTTTTAAAGTTAGATTCTATTAGAGTAACTTCTTTGATACCAGCAAGTGACATCACTATACCTGGGAAGCCAGCTCCTGAGCCAAGATCTGCTAAATGAATTTCTCTATCATTGATGAATTTAATCAATTGTAATGAGTCAACTATATGACGATCCCAAAGATTATGTATTGCATCTTGAGAAACAAGATTCATTTTTTGATTCCACTTCACAACTAACTCTTGATATTCTTTCAATAATTTGATTGTTTCACGTGGAATAGAGAAGATTTCTGATAAAAACGAGCCATTAAAATTATTGATCAAGTGAGATAATTAGTTTTAATATAAATGATTATGGCAGTTAATGCGGCAGGGGTTACGCCTTGAATTCTTCTGGCACTACCTATGGTACTTGGTTTATATTGCGTTAATTT
>JBPBQH010000039.1:0-2037 GCA_050954685.1 Janthinobacterium lividum
CTTGATATCCCTTACCAAAGCTTCCATATCTATCTTTGTTGCAGGCTTGTTCCTTTCATTCTTGGCTAGCTTACCTTTAAGCCAATTTACTAGTGTTGTCGTCCCCATACCAAATCGCTTAGCTGTTTTTGCTATACTTAATTTCTCTCTTACCTTCATTTTAAGGACTTTCTCTCTGAAATCTTTTGAATATGTCATAATACTCATTCATAACACTTTTATCCAGGATTAGCTATAAAATCGTAATATGTTCTATATCATAAGCCTATAAGATAAATACTTTTTGCGGGTCATAAAAGCAAAAAAGTCACAATCAGCTAGAAATCAATGAACAAAATAAGCAAGAATTTGCGCAGAAAAGGACAAAAAAAACTGAAGCACTCAACACACGACTTAGTAAGCTTTGAATGCCTCATTAAATATACATACTATTTTTTTACCACTTCTAATAGCTAATTTCTGAAAAACTTGTTCTATAATGACAATATTATTATCTTCTGTAGAAAGTCTATAATTTACCAGAGATTCTCTCAAATCTTCATCAACTGCAAAAATAGCTGGGAGTTCAGCATTTTTATTTCTAAATTGCAGATAAGTAAATTCTCCATCATCGAAAATTTTAATTGGTGCAATTTGTTCATTACCACTGATTGAGTAATTAAAATTATATTTTTCTGGATGCAGTAGGTCAGGTCCAGCAGATGCCGAAGCAAATGTTCTCAAATGTTCTTCTTCCTCTTCATCTGGATAAATAAATCTTACATTAAATACCATGTCTGGATTTCTAATATCTGAAGTCTCTTCAGCATAAAGCTCAAAAAAATATGTTCGCTTACTAGTGATAAGGGTCATATTAGTAGTTGCGTCATGTTCCATAGGTTTAATAAATATCCTATTACCAGATGGAACAATTTGCCACGCAGTCGTATCGCCCATTGAAATACTTAATATTTCTTCAGATTTTGAGAATTCGATACTGGCTTGATAACCGTAATACCCTACATATTTAAATACATCATCTGGATTATATACCATAACTCTGATGCGACTATCTATAGGAGTTGGCCTCGATTCTCTGATAGCTAAAGAAGTATTTACAAAGAGTAATAAAATAGCTCCTATTATAGTAACATGTTTCATAATTTTATTTATTAAGTTTGTCTTTTATTGTTTTTAATCGGTAATTAGTAACTACAAAATTAAATCTTGAGTCTGGCGGAAGATTGAGATTAATATTATCAACTTCAAAATCGATATTTACTTGCCATATTATATCTTCAAATATATCTCCAGCGCTATTTTTAGCAATAGAATTGAACATTATTTCTACTTCTTTATCCGTTAAATAATTCACTGATAATATGTTTACTGACCTTTTGATATATTTTTGATAACGTACAACAGGAGAATCAGGATTATCCATATTCATATAACTAGAGAATTTTCTAAATACTATTCTAGTAGAATTATTGTGAACATATGTAAACTGCTCTCTTAGGCTGTCGTAATTATAGCCTTCACGAACTTTAAGATAATTCTGTACTAGTACATCTGCGATGGAAGCGAGTGCGTCATTCCCAAAAGAATTTGCTTTTATAATATTAGCACTGCTCTGATAAGGTACAGTACTTAGAGAATATCTAATCTGCTTAACTAATGGGAATAAGTTTGTCAAACTGAAAGCTGCCCCTATTAATAATAGTAGATATACAAAGCAAATTAGTAATAAGAAAGATCTTTGGGATAATGGATATAAGTATTTGAAATTGTACCACTTTCTGGCGTCTTTAAAATATTCTCCAGATTTTATATACTCTTGCGTGGAATTAAAAATAGTTTCCATTTAACTTAGCTATTCTAATTATCGGTCTCATTGAGAGTAGCATAAATTAGATTATGAGTTGTCTATTATTTCTCCAGCTTTGTTTTAAGAGAATAAAAAAACATACATAGTGTTGTTACTATTACATATAATTACCAAAAGAATGTCCAATTTACACTCATGATTGAAATAGTTTAGTCCTATATCAAAGGTTG
>JBPBQH010000141.1:0-2000 GCA_050954685.1 Janthinobacterium lividum
TGATTATTCTATTCTCCACGAGAAGTCCAAGTCTCACCCTAAAGTGAGTGATACTGTTGTATGTCTCATTATTTTCCCCATCAATGACACTACTCTTACAGCTCCTTCCCACGTTTTAAGCTATTCTGGATCGTTTAAGTAAAATGCATCTGTTCCATACGTAGGTCTTTTTGTCTATAAAATCTGCAAACTCAAGCACTATCCTCTCTTATTCCTTATCATAAAATTCGTGCACAGTATTCCTCTTGTTGATTTGAACTAGAATTATGTTCGCTATACAAATGATACCCATGCAGCTTCGGTTAGACGCCGAAAAGCATCTACGTATATGATAGCGATGAATAATGAAGCTTTAGTGGTAAATATTAGCACCGAAAAATAATGCTTAAGAAATTTGAGGTCAGTAGAATGGTGGAGAGAGAGGGATTCGAACCCTCGATACGGTATGACCCGTATAACGGTTTAGCAAACCGCCGCCTTCGGCCTCTCGGCCATCTCTCCAGTAGCTTCAAGTAAAAGAACATAGCACTGAAGATGAATTATTTCCAGCGTTTTTTATGTTAGATTTGCAAATTTAATTAAAACAAATACTCAGGGTTCTGGCTATATGCTTAGCACTTAAACTTTACAGAGCAACTCCGAATATAGAGTCCTACCGCTGAGAATTAGGACTTTAACATCGTAGAGTTCAGCGGTAGAATTTAATTATAGATAAATATAGAACTACAGATTCGCTAGCAATTAAATATTGTATTAGCTTGATTGTTGAGTCACAGCAGCTTTAGCTTGTTCCACTATGTTTGCGAAGGCCTCGCTATTATTAACCGCTAATTCAGCTAATATTTTGCGATCAATATCGATGGAAGCCTTTTTAAGGCCTCCCATCAGCTGAGAATATACTATCCCGTGTTCTCTAGCAGCCGCATTAATACGCTGGATCCATAGCCCCCTGAAATCTCTCTTGCGGTTTCTGCGATCTCTATATGCGTAGCTTAAAGCTTTTTCTACTTTTTCTATGGCTATACTAAAACAGTTTTTTGATCTGCCTCTATAGCCTTTAGCGAGTTTTAGAATTTTTTTATGGCGATTTTTAGTTATCTTTCCAGTTTTAACGCGTGACATCTATATAGCTCCTGTAATTATTTTATACCGTACGGAAGAAAAAATTTGATCAAATTTTTTGCATCCTGATTACATAAAATCGTTGTCCCTCTAAGGTTACGAAGCTGAGATTTAGAACGGCGTCTCATGAAGTGCTTTTTACCAGCTTGACCAGCTATAACTTTGCCGCTAGCGGTAAGTTTAAAGCGCTTTTTTACTGCTGATTTAGTTTTTAATTTAGGCATGATCTTCCTTATTTATTGGTATTTTCGGTAAAAGCGAATGTAGTAAAATAGGCATACCAAAGCCACGTTACTAATTACCCCAGTAATATATTATCTTTTTGAATTTTTGCAAGAATAAATTTGTCCAGGTTCCTACTTCTTTCAGCAGTACAATCGAAATGCTCAAGTTTTGTAGCATTGAATAATATCACGCTAAGAAACGTCGACAAGTTCGGAGCTACTGAACTTAAGAAAATGTATAAAAATTAACCTAGGAAGATAGCATAGTTTACGCTTGGTTATATTTAAGGCCTGGTTGTAAATCTAGAATATAGTAATATTTTAGGTCATGTTTTTTATATTAGTTTAATATCATATGTCTACTTATCAAAGTAGAATAGTTCCATTCTACTTTCCTTATCAACAGTATGATTTGTAAATTCTACAAGACTAAATCTATCACTTGAACAAAGATAGAAGTTGCTACTTTAAAATATATAGTCAAACGATCACTATAAATTTGGCTGGAAAACTCGGGATATCTGACTTTGTCAATTTTTTACTGGCTGGAGCTTCTGCACTATACAAACTAGGCAAATTCGATGAAGCACTGGGGTTAAGACTTTGCTATTGAGCTAAACCCTAATGACTCCACTCTTTAATTATAATAAGGCT
>JBPBQH010000229.1:0-1991 GCA_050954685.1 Janthinobacterium lividum
ATACAATGAAATCTTATAAGCCTTTAATACTCTGGGCTCTCACTACATTGTTTTTTGCTTTTCAATTTATACTTAGACTTTCGGTTGGTATTTTGAGGGAGGATATTATCCAAATATTTGCTATAGATACTGCAGCTTTTGGAACCTTAGCAGGCTACTACTATCTAGGATATGCAGGGATGCAGATACCTCTTGGAATTATGCTAGATAAGTTTAATTTTAAATTTGTAACTTTCTCATCAATTTTGATTACGTCTATTGGCACACTAGCATTTGTTACTTCGAAAGATTGGCATGTTTTGCTAGCTGCAAGATTTGTAATTGGAGCAGGATCAGCGATAGGTATATTGTCGGTAGCTAAAGTAATCAAGACATACTTTTCTCCTGAAAAGCACTCTATGATGATAGGTTTTTCCTTTACTTTTGGGCTGACAGGTGCATTTTTCGGAGTTACTCCAATGAAGCTAATTTTCAGCTATTTTGGTTATAATAATACTTTCTATAGTTTAGCTTTGGCAGGAATTATAATCGGCTTACCTATTTTAATAATAGATTCTGAATCGATAAGACCCTACGAAGACAAGCCACACGTCGCTCCTAATCTTGGCCAAATACTTAAATTTTTCTGCAATCCCATTATACTATTAATAGGTTTGTTTAGCGGGCTAATGGTAGGTTCTCTTGAAGGCTTTGGTGACGTCTGGGCTATATCTTTCTTCAAAACAGTATACCAAATGAATGATTTTGACAGCAATTTAGTGACTTCTTTTATATATCTGGGTATGTGCTTTGGAGGCCCAATACTTGCTCTACTTGCAGACTTTTCTAAATCAACCAACTTTATAATTTTCCTCACAGGGTTATTTATGGTAATTATATTTGTCATTTTATTAATTTTACCTTCTCTTTCTTTCCTTGCTGGCGGTGTAATCATGTTTTCATTAGGAATTTTTTGTTGCTATCAGGTCCTAGTACTTTCTATTACTAATAGGATAGTTGAAAAATCAATGGCAGGATTAGCAATTGCTATTGTAAATTGTCTAAACATGTCTTTTGGTCATTTTTTCCATAAAATGATGAGTATATGCATAGAGTACAGATGGGACGGTGCTACTGAGCTTGGATTACCTATATATACTAAACAAGACTATTTTGACGCCATTATATGCATTCCTATTTGCTGCCTAGTGGGGACAATAGGATTCATATGGCTATCCAGAAGACTAAAAACTAAAAATGATTTAAACGATACAAATTTGTAGAATAAAAAATTTTATTGTTAGGTATCAAATTACTGCATTCATTTTTAGTACCTACTTAGTGATTTTCCCTTCATCACTACATCAAAGTCATAAGTATCAATATTTTCCATTAAAGATATCGAATCCTGGTTACTTTGCTCCACATTTATTAAATGTTTGCTGGATAGAACTAGTTTGGTTTGCAGATCACCCAAATTACGATGTTCTACTCTTATATTTACATAAGGCGAGTTCTGTGAGTGCCTACGAGGCTTTATGGTGATAAATAAAAATTCTCCCAAATTATTAGTAGTAGCAATTCCTGAGCCTTTGAAGCTTGATTTACTTAGTATATTAATTAAGTTCTTGTTTATATGCGTACGCAACGGTAAATAAGGATATTTACCGTCGCAGCCTGCTTGCCATATATATATTTTGGCGTCAGATATAGGTATACATTTTTGGTCAAGTAATCTTCCCTTGATAATAATTTTTTCACCGCAATAGATTGAAAATTCTCCTGACTGTCTCAGTAAGTTATTACTAGCCTGAAATTCTCTAGGTTCATAATCGTTGATTGCAGCGGGAGTTACTTTGCAATAATTTAATTTATTTAAAGAAATTTTTTCTTCTGATGCGGTGGCTGCGCCATTTGAAAATAGAATTAGTATAAAATATAGAATTGTTTTTGAACTCGGCATATTATTTGCTCACTTCTGCTTTAGCTTTTATTAATCTAGTAGATTTTTT
>JBPBQH010000187.1:0-1989 GCA_050954685.1 Janthinobacterium lividum
TAGTACTGCTTCTAAAAAAAGTCCATTGTCCTTCGCAGTAAACTCCTACGTGGCCCGCTGTACCAGCCAATAAGCTCTTTATCCTATCCCATTGATCATCTCTTAATGCATAGCGCCGCATATAATAAACTTTTTGATTTAAAACTATTATAGCCTC
Source organism: Janthinobacterium lividum (assembly GCA_050954685.1). Classification (GTDB taxonomy): domain Bacteria; phylum Pseudomonadota; class Alphaproteobacteria; order Rickettsiales; family Rickettsiaceae; genus JBPBQH01. The sequence continues at coordinate 158 of JBPBQH010000187.1, forward strand.
ATTTTTAAATCTTTCCTAATTGATGACATGTCCTAGTGTCTTTTACTTTCTTTAGTACTCTACAGCTAGAATATTCTTCTTAATCCAACCTGCAGCTTAAATGATCGTTTCCAACAACGACTATAATTTTAGTAAACCTTTCCAATTATTTATTGCGAAGCAGTTTCTCCAATGGAAGCAGCAATTTTCTGAATTAACCAATCAGTATCTATGCCAATAGAATACAAACTAAAAGACCACTTTTTAGCATTTTCTGATATTTGATCTATAGAAGGCATATTGCCTTTTACAGCAAATATAATCCTATTGTAAGTATCATCGATATTTAAAATTTTACCAAATCCATTGTTGTATAAATTTGATTCAGTCTCATAAAATTGAGTATTGGCGAAAGTATTAACGGCAACTACTCCCCCTGGCTTTAGACATTTCTTAAGAATATCTATAAACTCAGTAGTTAGAAATTGAGCAGGTATATAGTCCTTATTAAAGGCATCAAGAAAAATTAGGTCATATTTTTCAGGCACTGATTTTTTGATAAATTTATAACCGTCAACTATATATATATTAGTATTTTTGTTCGGCTTAAAATTGAAAAAATCCTGCGCGACTTTGACCATCAGAGGATTAATTTCAGCAATATCTATCCTATTATTTGGTAATAACTTATTTAAGGCAGCAGGTATAGTTCCACCACCAAGGCCGAGTACTAAAATATCATTATATTTAGATTTAAGTAAGAGACCACCTAGTATCATTTTAATGTAATCTAATTGAACTATACTAGGCGCATCTAGTTTGATAAAGCTCTGAGTAATTAAATCATTAGTTGCAGAAAATGTTAAATATCTATCGTTGCCATTTTGCTTGACCCATAGTGGACCAAATTCATTGGTGTTATGGTATATTATTTCGGCTTCTGCGTACCTGCAGGTAAGTCCAAGTAATATAGAAGTAACGAATACAAAAGTTATTAAATATTTATTTAAGTATTTATTAAAGCAGTTCCTTGTCATGTAAGCGATTCGTAATTTTTGTTAATATTATGAGATATATAACTCAATTATGTGCATCTTGCAACCCGAGACGGGTGTTAAATGACGTGCTTCTTGATTTCAAAAAATGATGCTTCTTTTTTTCAACTTTTGGGCCAGTATTTTAGGTATATACAGTTCCATTCATTTTGCCAAGTTCTTAGATGAGTTAAGCTTGATACATTAGTCACTTATAGCATTGAACATAACAAGATTTTGCAAATCTTTCCGAATAGTTTTTAGTTTATCATATTCGTGCTTTTTGCCCGTTATAATGAAACGAATAAATCTAGCTAGTGTAGTTCTTTCTTCGATTTGCTTGTTTAACTCAAGTTTCATGATCTTATGTATGTCCTCTTCAGATTTTGCCACGCAGTTATATAGTATGCTTAGCTGAGAAGAAGAAGCATTTGATAAAAAAGATCGGATAATAGATCTAATATACTCGGCTGGAGAGATTGAATTATTATTCCTTAGCTGTTTAGTGAAATTCAGCGAAGCAATATTATTTAGACATCCTAAATCAAAGGTATTAACAAAATTTATCTTAGCTAATTGCTGCATTATATTTGCACGCTCATTTGCAATTGCTCGAAGTTTTAAAGCTGAATTGGCAGCATTAATTGCGTGAAAATCTTGGCCAAATTTGCGACAAATAGTACTTTGCAAGAAATCTCTGCTGGATTCTGTTTTATCTAATAAGGTAAGCATGTTCTCAAATAGAGTATTATATTTATTTCTAATACTGAAGAGCGCAAACTTATCAAGCTCGGCATATCTTCTGAAAGCATGAAAATA
>JBPBQH010000188.1:0-1986 GCA_050954685.1 Janthinobacterium lividum
GCAATCAAAAGAGACGTGGTGAAACGTAAATTACAAAAGCTAAAAAAACATCTCTTATGAAAGTAATTTTTATGGGTACACCAAAATTTGCTGTACCTAGTTTAGAGCGATTAATCAAATCAAAAAATCACCAGGTTACTGGAATTTTTACGCAAAAGCCTAAAGCCAAAGGTAGAGGGCTAAAGGAAATTAAATCTCCAGTTCATGAAGTTGCAGCTACCAATAACATACCTATTTATACTCCAGGAAGTCTTAAAAATTCTGATGTTTCTGACCTAATAAGCTCTATAGACGCAGATATAATAGTTGTAGTAGCTTACGGATTTATAATACCTAAAAATATTTTAGAATTGAAGAAGCATGGGTGCCTTAATATTCATCCATCTTCATTGCCTAAATATCGAGGAGCCGCACCACTCCAGCGTACTATAATAAATGGTGAAAAGACAACTTCTGTATGTATAATGCAAATGGACGAGGGGCTAGATACTGGCGACATAATTTTGAAAGAAGAGATTTCTCTGATGCCAACTATAACTTTAAGCATATTGCACGATGAATGTGCTGAGCTAGGTGCCAATCTGCTTATAAGAACTCTCGATAATATAAATTCTTTGCTGCGTCATCCTCAAGGGGAAGATAATATTTCTTACGCTCATAAACTTACTAAAGAAGAAGGGAAAATTAATTGGCATGAATCTTCATATCAAATAAATTGCAAAGTTCGTGGAATGAATCCTTGGCCAGGAATTTATTTTGAGTACGATAACAAAATTATTAAAATTCTTGAAGCTGAATATTTAGATACTCAACATAATTCAAGAGCTGGAGAAGTTCTAGATGATAAACTTAGTATTGCTTGCGGAAGTGGAATATTAATTATTAGAAAACTCCAACAAAATAATAAGAACTCATTGCCTACAGATGATTTTTTACGCGGAACTTCTGTTCCGCAAGGTGCTATACTTCAGTGATATAGTGTGCTTAAGGGTGTTACGTTAAATTTTAAAATAGAGTGATTAAGTCATGGTAGATAATAATTTTCATCTAAAATCTGTCCCTAGGAAACTTTCAGAAATTGCTGAAGTTTTAGAGTGTGTAATAGATCCTAAATTTGACAATATTATAATATCTGGAATCAAAACATTAGAAGAAGCAAGCACTGGAGACTTAACTTTTTTGGATAATAAGAAATATTTATCTAAGTTTAAAGAAACTAAGGCAACCTCGGCTATCGTGCCTATGGATTTCGTGCAAGAACCAGATTGTAAGATTATTTCGCTAAGGGTTAATAACCCATATTTTGCCTATGCAAAAGCTATTGACTTGTTCTATAGCTCAGCTAAAAAATATTCTAGCAAGATTATGCCTTCAGCTTATATATCAGAATCAGCAACTATAGGGAAGAATTGCTATATAGGGCACAATGTTGTGATAGAAGATAGAGCAGAAATTGGAGATCATTGTATAATAGAATCTGGAAGCATCATAGATAGCGGCGTAGTCATAGGTTTTGGGGCTAAAATATACTCTAATGTTTCTATTAGCTACTCTAGAATAGGGAATAACGTTACTATATTACCCGGCGTTAGAATAGGGCAGGATGGTTTTGGTTTTGCAAGTTCTGCAGGTACTCACCACAAAATATATCATAGCGGCAGAGTTATAATAGGTAATGATGTTGAGGTTGGTGCTAATAGTACGATCGATAGAGGATCAATAAATGATACTATTATCGGTGATTCATGTCGTATAGATAATTTAGTACAAATAGGTCACAACGTAAAAATTGGTCAAGGTACAACAATCGTTGCGCAAGTGGGAATTGCAGGAAGCAGTGAGATAGGAAACTATTGTGCACTTGGCGGGCAGGTAGGTGTAGCTGGCCACATAAAAATTTCTGATAAAGTGCAAGTAGCTGGTCAAAGTGGGGTTATAAAAGACGTTACTGAAGAAAATATTACTTTAGGTGGAACTCCAGCGGTC
>JBPBQH010000040.1:0-1957 GCA_050954685.1 Janthinobacterium lividum
TTGGTTTTATTGTTTCCCATAGCTTTTCCTATCATTTCGCTGATATTTAGAACACCCATAGCAGCACCAGGCATTCCTGGAATTTCGAAGCTGCCATTGGCTGCTGGGCCACTATCTATAACATTGGCTTCTATTTCTGTTTCATCCATCTTGCCGTTTAAAATTTTCTCTCTAAACTTATCTCTAGTTTCGTCTGTAGCTGTTTTACCAACTAGAGCATCTAAAACTTTCTCCATTGCTTTTAGTTGTGCTTCTGCTTTGATTTCTTTTTTTGCATTAGCTTTTTGATTAGTGATGGCTATTTCGACTAGGTCTCTAATCATAGATTCGACGTCACGACCTACATAACCTACTTCCGTAAACTTTGTTGCTTCTACTTTAATAAAAGGCGCACCGGCTAATTTTGCTAATCTTCTGGCGATTTCTGTTTTACCTACCCCGGTTGGGCCTATCATTAAAATATTTTTTGGTACTATCTCTTGCTTCATAGGTTCAGGAATGTATCGTCTCCTATATCTGTTGCGGAGGGCTACAGCAACTGCTTTTTTAGCACTATTTTGGCCGACTATAAATCTATCTAGTTCTGCAACGATTTGTTGTGGAGTTAGACCCATATAATGACTATTAGCAATACTATTTTGCTCATTATCTGAGACTATGTACTTACTTCTATCAATATCGTTCATACGACTCTCTCTAAAATAATATTATGATTAGAAAAAACACAAATATCGGCGGCAATATTCATAGCTTTAAGAGCGATTTCTTCAGCAGTAAGATTATTTTCTGTAGACATCATACCTCTAGCTGCAGAGAGAGCAAAGAGGCCGCCTGATCCTATGGCTGCTATCTCGCCTTCTGGCTCTACTACGTCTCCGTTACCCGTAATTATTAAGATATGATCTTTATCTGCAACTATAATCATGGCTTCTAAACGTCTTAAATATTTATCTGTTCTCCAATCTTTAGCAAGTTCTACCGCGCTTCTTTGCAGATGTCCTGAATATTTTTCAAGTTTTGATTCGAGTCTCTCAAATAAAGTTAAGGCATCTGCAGTTGATCCTGCAAAACCTGCAATAATTTTCCCGCTTAGCAGAATTCTAAGCTTCTTAGCGGTAGCTTTTAATATAGTATTGCCGTGAGAAACTTGGCCATCTGCAGCAATTACTACTTCGTTATTTTTCTTAAGACATAGAATAGTTGTTCCATGCAAGGTAATTTGAGATTCGGACATATTATTTAGCTATTAAAAATTTATCTTCGAGTTATTTCGTTAAGATCGTTACTATGAATATATATGTTATAACTGTCAATTCAAAATTTGTTAAAACATTTTTACAAAATATTTAGATCTCTAAAAATGCAAAAGCAGGAATAATATTTATTGTTTGATTCCAAGCTCACTAAAAAATTAGAACGGAAGCATGGATTAGATATTTACATTACTTTGAAAGCCTATTAAAAAAGCGGCTTTAAACGAGAATTTGTGAGAAAAAGTCTTAGGAACCCTAGGGCGTGTCATCAATTAAGGAGGATAATGGATGAAGCTAGATGGATAACGCTAAGGAAATTAGTAGCGGTTTTATCATAACGAGTTGTGATAGCTCTATACTGTTTGAGTTTAGCAAAGAAATTCTTAATTAAATATCTATATCTATATAGATAGCGATCATGGATTATAGTGTTACGTCTTCTCTTTTTCGAAGGTATGACGATAATACAACCAGCGGCTTGAAGCTTATCACGCATACATTTGTCAGCATCATACGCTTGTATCAGCAATATAGTACTGCTTCTACAAAAAGCCGATTGTCCTTCGCAGTAACCCCTGCGTGGTCCGCTGTACCAGCTAGTAAGTTCTTTATCCTATCCCATTGATCATCTCTTAATGCATAGCGCCGCATATAATAAACTTTTTGATTTAAAACTATTATAGCCTCATTTTTAAATCTTTCCT
>JBPBQH010000142.1:0-1917 GCA_050954685.1 Janthinobacterium lividum
GGCCATGAAGCCCTACGTGCATTACATACCTCTGAAAAAAGATTTGTCTGATATTTTTGAAAAACTCTCTTGGCTGAAAGATAATGATACAAAGGCAATGGAAATATCTAGAAATGCTACTAGATTTGTTCAAGAAAACTTGATGCTAGAAGATTTAGATGAGTATATAGCTATAATTTTAGAAGAATATCATAAGCTCCAAAATTTTAAGATAACAAGGCCTACGCTACCACTTTTTACGGAAGTGGAATATTGAAATGAGGTCAGCTTATATAATTGCGGTTGGAAAAGCTGCAAGAGAACTAAATAATTTATCGCTTAATTATCAAAAAATGATAAAGGCTAGCACCAAACTAATCGATATATCTCATTCCAAAAAATTACCTTCTAGCTTAATTAAAGAATATGAAGCTAAAAAAATCTTGGGTAATACAAGACCTAAATCTTTCAAAATTGCTCTTGACGTTTTAGGCGTATGTATGAATTCTTATGAATTCGCCGATATTATAGATAAAAAAGAAGATGTAGATTTCATAATTGGAGGAGCATTTGGCCTTAGTCCATTAGTACTAAATAATGTTGACTTAAAACTTAGTCTTTCGAGAATGACTTTTCCCCATATAATGGCTAAAATAATATTACTCGAGCAGATATATAGAGCTCAGACTATCTTAGAAAACCATCCTTATCATAAATAAACTTTGAAAAATTCGAGGCCACCAATATCAATTAGGACAGATATTCCAATGTACGCGCCGCAGTAAAATGCTAATTTCCTTACATGAGAAATAGATATGAGTAGTCAGGAAGTGGTGAGCCCGCCGGGACTTGAACCCGGGACCCCCTGATTAAAAGTCAAGTGCTCTACCGACTGAGCTACGGGCTCGTATTGAAACTTTTTAAGGGTAGTAGTACAATAACTATCTACCAAATATTAGTTTACTTTATCGCGCAAAAAAGCTATTATGTCAACAACTAATTTTACAAGGCTGCAAGATATTTATGTATGAAGACGTTGCTATTATTATACCTTCCAGATTAGGTTCACAGAGATTATATCAAAAGCCTCTACAGCTTATAGGTCATCAAACAATGATTGAATGGATGATTGAGCGTGTCAAAAAGACCGGTATAGAAAATATTTTTGTCGCTACTGATTCAAAATTAATTGCTCAAAAGGTAGAAGACTGTGGAGTACAGTATATAACTACTCCAGAATCTTGCGACTCAGGTACAGATAGAGTTTATGAAGCTTATAAAACTCTAGATAGAGATAAGTTTAAGTATATTATCAACGTTCAAGGAGATATGCCTTTTATAAATCCAACAACTATTTTAGAAGTAACTAAGTCACTTAAGAATTCACCATATGGTATTATTACGCCCGTAGCTAAGGTGGATCGAGATATAGCCAAAAGCGAGACCAATGTAAAAGTAGTTATTGATAAAGTTAATAGGGCTATATATTTCTCACGAAGCATAATCCCTTCTGAAGCTAAAGAATTTTGGTATCACGTTGGTGTCTACGGCTTTAGACAAGATGTACTAAAAGAATTTGTGACGTTACCCCAATCTAGTTTAGAACTCTCTGAACGTCTGGAGCAGTTAAGAGCTATAGAGAATGGTATTAATATAGGAGTATGTTATGTAGAAGATATTCCTATCTCCATAGACACTCAAGATGACTTAAATAAAGCCCTTAACTTTTACACTGCTGAAGGACAGAATTTGCAATAAAAAGAATTATAACAGTAGATATCGTACTTCTATGTCAATGTAGCCCACGGCAACTTTGCTTAACGTGTTTTCTAGAAAAGTCATATGAACATAGAAATGTAAATAACACTCGCAACTAAGAACTTAATATATTTACTATAGAACTTACAGTTACTGATTTACAAATTTGCAGTGAGTCCT
>JBPBQH010000143.1:0-1896 GCA_050954685.1 Janthinobacterium lividum
TCCCTTTTTTCCGACTAATTTTTCGTTAGCAATGCTTGAAATAACTTCGTTCACATTCATGTTAGTTTGAGTACCAGATCCTGTTTGCCAAACTATTAAGGGAAAATGTTCGTCAAATTTTCCTTCTATAATTTCTTGTGCTGCTCCAGAGATAGCTTCTGCTACGCTATAGTCTAACTCTTGTAGCTCCGAATTAACCTCAGCAGCACACTTCTTTACAATTGCTAAAGCTTTGATTACTTCTATAGGCATTTTATATCGGTTATTACCAATATCAAAGTTCACTAAAGATCTTTGAGTTTGAGCTCCCCAATAATAATTATCATCGATTTCTATTTCGCCAAATGAGTCACTCTCAATTCTGTAGTTTTTCATAATTAAATAATCGCTTTTTGTGGGATTTTTAAAACTGAATTTGTCCTAGTATTCAAGGCAGGAAGCAGTATACTGAACTTGTCCCTCAGATTGACTAGTGGATATTTTAAAACCCAATGTTCTGCTTAAATGAGATATATAATACTCATGTGCATTATATACATCTAGATCTGAATTTTCCTCTTGCTCATTCAAAATGACCATTTTATTTGTTTTGTCCTTCAGGCAATCTCCGTGCGCGTTCACTATTATATGATTACCATCTTTCCTAATATCGACCTTAATATTACCGCTTCTTAATATATTCTTACTGGCAGATACAAACAAGCACATTATTAATTTTCCCACATTCGTATCTATTTCTGCGACATTTTCTGATAAAAATTCAAACTTAATTTTTTTGGCTATAATATTGCTACATAAGTTTTTGATTTCACGAAAATTTATAGTCTCTGAATCATCAGAAGAACCGTAAGCAATTCTATAAAAATTTATTAGATTATATAACTCGTTGGGAACAGAACTAAGAATTTGATTAGCTTTATCTTTAATTTTCAAATCTGATGAATTGATTAACTCTACGCCCATGGTGATTGCTCCAACAAGTCCTGATAATTCATGGCATAATTTAGAATTTAAAACTTGGGCTAGTTTTAACATATTTGACATAAATTTTAAGTCTCGTTACTTGCAAATCTGTCTCTTATATCATAATCCTTACCTTAATCAAAAACTTTCTTTATAGATGAAATTTATATATGAACTGGTCTCCCATACGCCTCCAGAACAGACTCTGCCATTGTTTCAGATAACGTTGGATGTGGAAATATAGTATGGATTATGTCGAGTTCTGTACCTTCCATGTTCTTAACTATCACATATCCTTGAATTAGTTCAGTCACTTCAGCTCCTATCATGTGGGCACCTAATAATTCACCAGTCTTAGCATCAAAAATAGTTTTCACTAAACCATCTGGTTCTCCAAGTGATAAAGCTTTGCCATTTGCTATGAACGGAAATCTACCTACTTTAAGTTCTAGTCCCTTTGATTTTGCTGCTTTTTCTGTAAGACCAACGCTAGCAATTTGAGGAAATGAATATGTACAACCTGGTATATTTTCCCTTTTTAAAGAACAAACCTTGAGCCCTAAAATATGTTCTACTGCTATAATTGCTTCGTGACTAGCTTTATGGGCAAGCCATGGAGCCCCCACTACATCTCCAATTGCATATACACCAGATTCAGATGTCTGAAGGAACTCATCAGTTTGTATATGGCCACGCTCTAATTTTATTTGAGTTTTCTCAAGATTCAATCGCTCAGTATTAGCTATAATTCCTACGGCCATGAGTAATTTTTCTGCACCTAAGGTTCTTACCTCTCCTTCCAATTCTATTTCTACTGAGATACCGTTACCAGATTTATCCTGTTTTAATAATTTAACGTCAGTATAAATTTTAATTCCTTTTCTCTCAAAGCTTTTTTTAGCTATTAGTGATATTTCATCATCCTCGACGGGT
>JBPBQH010000189.1:0-1881 GCA_050954685.1 Janthinobacterium lividum
CTGCTATCGAGCGAAGAAGAAATTCAAATAATAAGAGTACTTGCCTCTTGGCCAAAAATTCTTGAAGGTGCCGCCGTCAATCATGAGCCTCATAGAATAGCTTTCTATATTTTGAATCTAGCTGCCAAATTCCATTTTCTTTGGAATCTGGGGAAAGAAAACAATGACTACAGATTTATAGTTGAAGATAATATAGAGCTTACAGCTGCTCGCTTGGCATTGACAAAAAGTATTCAAAAAATTATTGCTAGTGGATTTGATATTATAGGTATAGAATCCCTACGCAAAATGTAGCAGTATATGACTAGCAAAAACCTAGTAAAAACTTCGATAGCTATGTTAGTTGTAATTAGTGTTGCAATTTTTCTATATATTTTTAGCAAAAAAAGTCCTAGAGAAATTCCGATAATTTATCCTGATAACGGAGAAACGAGGATTAAACCTTTAGAAATTGGGGGAATAATAATACCAAACTCGGAGAATACAATATATGAATCCCTAACAGGTTCATCAACTAGGATAAAAAAAAGTGCTATTCTTTCTGAGCCTGAGCAACCTATAATATTTGAAAAACATCAATCGCTAGAAAATGAGATAAAGCTGCATAATGACACCGTTAGCATTTCAGGCAAGAGGCACGATAGGCAAGAGATTAACAATATCAATGATTCAGAGTCCATATTTGATAATGAATTAATAACTATACCTTCAAACCAGTTGCAAAAGAAACTTTTAAGCCAAAGGAAAACTTTAAACATCATCAAATATAATAAAGAAAGTGGTCATAAAATCGGAGAGCGAATTATAGAAGGCAATATAGACGAGAACTATATGATCCAGCTAGCATCGGTAAAATCTGAAGTAGAAGGAACTTTAATTGGAGAAAGAATAAAACGAAAATATAGAAAAATTTTAGAATCTTATTCAATAACGCTAAAGAAAATAAAAGATAAAAATGGACAGTTTTTTTACTTAGTGCTGGCTGGTAATTGTCCTAATATAAGCATAGCAAAAGCAGTTTGTAAAAAATTGGCATACCATCAGCAATCGTGTATGATTTTTAAACCATAAAAAATCTTGCGTACGAAAAATCGTATAAATAAGTTATAAAAAAAACGACAAAAGCTATAAGCAGCCAATTTTAAAACAGAGAAAGCAGTACATTTACTGTTAAAGGAAATAATTCACTAAATACATTATTAAGGAAAAGGCTTAATTCTATTTTCGAATCTTCAAATATGGATCAACTCGAGATTTATCTGGCGTGTTGAGCATTTGTATAAATTTATCCGAATCGCTAGTTTTTTGTGGAGCAAAAATAGTACCAAGGACATTAACACCCAGCTGCATAGGTCTAGATATTGTGCCTTGTAAAGCTCTTAGTTGGCTACGGGGATGAAATGAAAATAGCGCATCTAAATTAAGAGCGAAACTGTAAAGATTTATAGAGGCAACTATTGAAGCAATACTTTCTTTGGTTTTTAAACTAGTGTTTTTTAAATTTAGTACTCCCTGAGATAACTCCAAATCACCCTTCAGCGTATCTACATCAGTTTGACCAGTCAGTAGAGCAAGTTGTAGATCTGTTGTTATATTTGCAGTATTATAACTTATACTATAAAAATTATCGATAAAATCATCTATTGAGAAATTATTTATTTCAGCATCTTTAACTATGAATGAAGATTTGCTGTATAGATTATATAATAACTTCTCAATATTATCGCCATTAGTGGTTAACATGCCACCTATGCTCATGCCTCCTACATTATTCAAAAATCCTTTTGGCAGGACATCACATAGACTTGCGATGTTGATAGAATTTAATGCATAAACAAAATTCCAAGTAAAAGGTTCTAGTAGTATACTGCCTTCAGCTTT
>JBPBQH010000144.1:0-1879 GCA_050954685.1 Janthinobacterium lividum
TTGCGATAGCTCTATATTGTTTGAGATTGTTTGAGTTTAGCAAAGAAATTCTCAATTAAATGTCTACATCTATGGTGCATGACTTGAAAGAAGATTACTATCATTAGAAACTAATTTTTTGCTTTCAATTTCTGTAAGGTCTTCTACAGTTAGAGGTTTATAACGAGAACTTTGTCTACCTGCACCTTGATGATCTACTACTTCATCAATTATTATCAAATGTTTATCAGGATCAAATCCGGTTAAAACATTAGTTAAAACATCTACTGCAGCCTTTCGAAATATATCCATAAGAGGAATATTCTTGCCAGCGAAAGTACGAGCTCCTTTTCCAACAATTATTATTTTATATGGCTTGATTATAGAACTAGCCCCACAATTAATCTTTGATTCTCCACCTATAAGAATGACTTTATCAAACCAATGATGGGCAACTCTGCCATATTTTTCAAAAAAATATAATAAATAATATCTAGATGCGGTTTCTGCAATTGCATCGTAGATTGTATCAGGATGTCCCATTCCTTTTCTTTAAACTGATTCGAATGGTAAATCTTCTATATAATTACCACTTTTACTTTTTATATTAAGTTTTATAAATATCCCCTTTTTCTAATTTAAATTAATGTGATTATTCATTTTCACCTTGAGGTTAAAGCCATACATTAGTTCATAATTAATTCATAAATCTTACAGAAAGGTATTTTATCAACATCTTGCAAAGACTTTATCACTTGCTCATGAGTCACAACTCCTATGGTATCATATTTTAAATACTTATTTAAAACACCACTTACTCTTTCTTTTAAAGAGCTTTTCGATTCCCATGATTTAGTAATACCAAGTGGATGTATTCCTTTTTCATTTTCATAATCGTCTATAGCATTTTTTAATTGCTTTAAATTGCTAACTTCTAAATTTATATCCGGTTGCCACTCTCTCAAATCATATTCTACAGCAATATCTAAGTTAGCTATTCTTGAGATAACGGCTGCTGTTTGTAATGCTCTAGTATAAGGAGAAGATAAAATAAATTCTGCTTTTCTTAACCTTGGATCATTAGCTAATTCCTTAGCTTGATTAATTCCGTTTTGAGTTAAAGATGGCAAATCTCTGTATTCACCCTTTAGATGGTATTTTTCATTTAAAGACCAATCCGTTTCCCCGTGTCTTATGAGAAAAAATAATGTCATAGTTCTACTTAAGAAATGGTGGAATATTTATCGACGAAACGTTTAAATAGGTTTAATCCTTTAGACTCTGTGGTTCCAAGTTTAGGACTTTCGAATAAATATGAACATACATCATCAATCGTTTCACCTATTTTATTATCTCTTGCTATCATAGATAGCGATCATGGATTATAGTGTTACGTTTTCTCTTTTTCGAAGGTATGACGACAATACAACTAGCGGCTTGAAGCTTATCACGCATACGTTTGTCAGCATCATACCCTTGTATCAGCAATAACTGCTTTAGATAAAGTAAGCTTAGTCATTAGAGCATCTGCTCCTACTAGTATCATGTCTTTGTCCAGCAGTCAGATGCAAGGCAGTAGGATTACCAAGCGCATCACACATCGCCTGAATTTTTGTGCTCAGTCCGCCCTTACTTCACCCGATCGCTTCATCGCACCCCAAATCTTTTTTTAGCTCCAGCACTATACTGATCAGCTCTGACAATTGTTGAGTCAATCATCCCATATTCATTATCAGCGAACCCTTTGCCATAGCAGTGATTTACCCCACCTACTATAGCGTAAATGAATTACCATATAATCGCCAAAGCGCTCAGGTAAATCTCGCCATGCTATTCCTGCTCTGTATCTATATAGTACTGCTTCTAAAAAAAGTCCATTGTCCTTCGCAGTAAACTCCTA
>JBPBQH010000230.1:0-1813 GCA_050954685.1 Janthinobacterium lividum
AGAATATGATAAGTGACATATTCTTCGGTTTCATCATCTATTAGCTTGACGGTAGCGCCAAACTTTATGCTATCTCTAGAGAGCTTTGTAGTGTCGATGATATCTGCTCTTGCCATTTTATCTTCTAGATCCAATATTTTACCTTCGATAAAGCTTTGTTTTTCCTTAGCCGCGTGATATTCAGCGTTTTCAGATAAGTCTCCAAAATCTCTAGCAGTTGCGATCGCCTCAATAACCTTCGGTCTTTCTACTTGTTTTAATTGTTTGATTTCTTCTATTAACTTGTCGTGACCTTTTTGAGTAATCGGAAAACTAGCCATTATAATAATCTTGTTTATGTTATTTTTTAAATTATATTTATAGTAAGATGTTTTGTCAATTTAGCCCTTATAAGTATTTACTGAAATGTTTAAAGACTTCACTTTTGAGAAAAGACGTAAAATTTTCCATGTTAGCGGCTTAATATTGCCGGTTATATATATATATTGCTCAAAAATGCTCCTACTTATAGTATTATTTCCGCTTACAATTATTGCTACTTATTTTGACGTTTCCAGGCATTATAATTATCAAGTGAAATCTATAGTAAATAATCTGTTCGGCAACATAATGCGTAAGAGCGAATTGAGTGGCTCCTTTAGATTAAGCGGCGTTACATACATGATGTCAGGTTTTCTTCTTAGTGCAACATTTTTTTCTAAGGAATTGGCTATTACTTCGTGGTTCATTTTAATAATCTCAGATACAATTGCCAGTCTAGTAGGTATAAAACTAGGCAGCATAAAAGTTAATGAAAAAACTATAGAAGGTTCAATCGCATTTTTCGCTTCTGCAGTCTTTATCAGTATAATTTGTTATTTCTACATTAGCTACAATACAAGCTTTATGACTATTCTGATCAGTTGCTTAATCACGACCTTGATCGAACTGTACTCAGAAGAAATTAATATTAATGATAATCTATTGATACCTATAGGTTATTGCTTAGTCACGTACATTCTCAATATTGCTTTGTGAAATATATGAAAATACCTCTTGATTTTTATGAACTACTTCGTAATCGGATTAGTTTGTCTGAAGTCATAAAAAGAAAAGTAAGTTTAACGAGAAAGGCTAGAGAGTATGTAGGCATATGTCCGTTCCATCAGGAAAAATCTCCCTCTTTTACTGTATCTGATTTTAAAAAATTCTACCATTGCTTCGGCTGCGGTGCCCATGGTGATGTAGTAAAATTTATTTCTCAATCTGATGGCTTATCTTACAAAGATTCGGCCATTAAGCTCGCCAATGATTATGGTATAGAGTTACCTAAATTGACAAAAGAGCAGGAGCTGTTTTATGAAGAAGCTAACCAAATTCATAATATTTTAGAATTAGCAGCAGAGTTTTTTCAAAATTTACATACTCCAAAAACTTTAAATTATTTAAATAAGCGCGATATAGATGCTGAAATAATTGCCCAATTCGGCCTAGGATTTGCACCAGGGGCTGGCAGCTTACAAAAATTTTTTGATTCGAAGTCAGTTCCTTTGATAAACTTAATGAACGCTGGTCTGGCTGGTAGACGCGAGGACGGAAGAATATATGAGATTTTTCATGAACGTATCATCTTTCCTATCAGAAATGTTTACAGCAAAGTAGTAGGTTTTGGTGGTAGAGTCCTGGGTGACGCCTTACCAAAATACATAAATTCACCAGAGACTCTAGTCTTCAAGAAAGGGGAAACTCTTTACGGTGAGAATGTCGCAATCTCGGCAGCTTTCAAAAAAAATTACATAATTCTTGTTGAAGGATATCTAGATGTTATAGCTTT
>JBPBQH010000145.1:0-1785 GCA_050954685.1 Janthinobacterium lividum
TTATTAGCAATATTAGCGCAACTACTGCATGCGCAGAAAACAGAGTAATAATCTGATAGTTATTAAAATTTGCGGAATTTGGAAAAACTCTATCCCCATCACTCACAATATACACCAATAAGTATGATATTGGAAACGCTCCTAAAGATCCAAAAGTTCCAGGGCAATATTTGATATTACCTATATAAGCGAACGTGCCAATGAATTCTACTAATGTATACTTGATGTTTTTTGTCATAATATATTTGCTAAATTCTTGGTCTATAGTGTACAATAGTTTCAATCAATTGTCACAATTACAAATTTGGCCAATAATTACTCCTATACTTCTTATCTTAAGTTATACATAAAACTAACGCTAATGACAAAAATATTGTTCTTAGTTCTGTTACCTACTACTGCCTACGCCTAATATACCTAATATATTATTTTATAGTCTATAAATTTACGTTGCTGCACTCACAGATAAAACTATAAGACTAGGTGTAGTCGATAGAACATGAAAAGCTATTCATGTGTTTATTTGAAATTTAAGATTTCTTAGAATAGCCTGACCATAGGTATATCTAAGCTTTTGCATCTTTCCCTAAGATCTTAAAAAGGAGAAGATTCATTAGTTGATACAGGGTATTATAAAAAAGCACCAGGCGACAATGGTTTAAATTCCTAGAAAGGTACATGGACTGGCAAAATAGTATAAAAGATGATGAGCTTACAGCTGTTAAATTTTAGATATAAATTTAACCATAGATTTACATTACTATTGTTTTTAGAAACCAATAATTTAATAAATAATTACTGTCTAAGTAATTGTATAGAGTATATCATATGAGGTTGGTAACTAATTTTGTAGAAGGTATATGTTCAAGTTAAATCTAAGGTTTGCATTCACAACAACTAGTTTAATCATAGTACTTAATGCAGCTACGTTTATCATCTCTACTGAGGCTATGAGTAAAAAAGTTGATTCTACTGAGCATGCACTACCATCCAAACTGCAAGATACTAATGAAGCTGTTTGTTGCAGATACGAAAGCTGAAGAGCAGTATCCTGGCTATATGGTTAATGTATGACTACAAAGCCTATCCAAAAGAACCAGAACTTGCTTATCAATATTATCTTGATCATGAAAGTCAATACATGAATGGTATTACTAAAGACCAGCTAGGTATTGATATGTATGATGTTGATGGGGATGGGCAGCAAGAGATTATTCTCTACATTAACGGTGGTGATAAATGTCCCCGTGCAGGTTATCCTTTTACTATGTTAAAATCATTAGAAGGCAACGCATATAAAGTTATACCTTGGTCAGGAATAAATAGTAGTTTTTCTACAGATAATTCTCCTGTTAAAATATTAAAAACAAAGACTTTCGAATACAAGGATATATTACTATATGATAACAATAAACCATATTCAATTTGGACATTGAATGGTAGATATTATGATTTTAAGCAAAATTTAATTAGATAAAGGTTAGAAATATGAAATTAGAATAATTGGCAAGATCAACAAAATGATTACTATGAACAGTTAAAAGCACGTGAATCTTCAAATCAACAAGATCAAATTAATAGATTTGGTTTTGTAGGATTTTATCAACAAGGAGAAAATTCATTGGTTGGTACAGGGTATTTTATAAAGGCACCAGGTGACAATGGTTGAAATTCCTGGAAAGGTACATGGACTGGTAAAAATGGTATCAATAGCTTAGAAGATTTTCGTAACAATCCTCGAGTACAAGAAATAGCTATTCGTGAATATCATGCTAAAATTGATGC
>JBPBQH010000231.1:0-1774 GCA_050954685.1 Janthinobacterium lividum
GACCTGCCTCGCTCCAATAGCACACCCTCCTGGTAACGATACTTCTGCAGCACCAAATCTTGTTAGTAATGGCCCAAGTACCCATATAGAAGCTCGCATTTTACTTACAATATCATATGGCGCAGTAAAATTAGTAATTTGACTGCAGTCAATCCTTAGATCGAACCATTCACCTTGATCCTCAATTTGAACTATTGCTCCGTGATTTTGAAGCAAATCAGTCATCGTGCTTATATCGGTAAGTTTTGGAATGTTCGTCAGTAGAACTTGATCTTTAGTCAATAACGCAGCTGCCATTATTGGTAGACTAGCGTTTTTGGCACCGCTGATGTGAATTATTCCTTTTAGGGGAATGCCACCTTTAATAACTATATTATCCATTATGCTCATATATTTTATTTATTATATATTTTCGGATGAAAATATTATAAAAACCCGAAACAGGCAACAATAATCTTTCTTCTAAAAGCTCTCCAAAATATTTGAGTAAAATATATAAATTGGTTCAGCTACAAAATAAATCATAATCAGGGAACATGCATACATTGACTAGTTATCTTTCCTAACAAATTGTATTTATGCTATCTTTTCTCGATTTTGTTAATATACTATAGAATTTAAAATTAGCTAAAATTTAGTGAAATGAATCAAAACATTTTACAGGGCCAAGATTTGCTTGAGGAAAAAAGAAGCATTGCAAGAGCTGGTGGCGGACCTGAGAGAATAGCCTTACAGCACAAAAAAGGACGCCTTACAGCACGTGAGAGAATTGAAGTTCTATTAGATCCAGATAGTTTTGAAGAGACTGGAATGTTTGTTGAACATAGATGCGAAAATTTCGGCATGAGGGATAGAAAAACAGCTGGCGACGGTGTAGTCACAGGACATGGTACAATTAATGGACGCCTAGTCTTCGTATATAGCCAAGATTTTACAGTACTTGGTGGATCACTTGGAGAATATCATGCTAAAAAAATTTGCAACGTCATTGATTCGGCTTTGCAAGCTGGGGCTCCCGTAATAGGTATAAACGATTCTGGTGGGGCAAGAATTCAAGAAGGAGTAGATGCACTCGGTGGATATGGTGAACTATTCCAGCGTAATGTTCTTGCATCTGGGGTGATACCTCAAATTAGCTTAGTTATGGGTCCATGTGCAGGGGGGGCAGTATATTCACCTGCCCTTACTGACTTCATATTTATGGTTCGCGACTCTTCATATATGTTCGTCACAGGGCCAGATGTCGTAAAAACTGTTACTGGTGAAGAAGTAACCCAAGAGAAACTCGGTGGAGCTAGAATACATACTACCAAAAGCGGCGTTGCTGATCTAGCATTTAAAAATGATATTGAAGCATTATTAGAAACTAGAAGATTTTTCAATTTCTTACCGCTCTCGAATCGTGCCCCTCTACCAAACCGTTATACTAAGGATCCTGCAGACAGAGTCGATATGTCTCTAAATACTTTAGTTCCTAGTGTACCTAATAAATCTTATGACATGAAGGAACTAATTCAACGTATAGTTGATGAAGGGGATTTTTTTGAGCTTCATCCAGAATTTGCTAAGAACATTATAATTGGTTTTGGTTATATGGAGGGGAGACCTGTAGGCTTTGTTGCAAACCAGCCTCTTTATCTTGCTGGTTGCTTAGATATTAATTCTTCAAGAAAAGCAGCCAGATTTATCCGTTTTTGTGATGCTTTTAATATACCTATAATTAGTCTAGTTGATGTTCCAGGCTTTCTGCCTGGTACCAACCAGGAATATAATG
>JBPBQH010000146.1:0-1772 GCA_050954685.1 Janthinobacterium lividum
ACCGATACATTTATTGAAAAAGATTCTTCAATAAATGAACAGATAGACTTATTAAGGCATTCGGCTACACGCTCATTATTAGAAAGAAAAGACGTTATAGTTGTATCTTCAGTTTCTTGCATTTACGGTCTAGGTTCCCCCGATTTATATTATAAGATGACTTTAGCATACAAAGTAGGTGAGTATCATAGTCGTGACAAAATACTAAATGAACTAGTAAATCTGCAATATGAGCGTAACGATATAGCTTTTGAGAGAGGCACATTCAGGGTAAAAGGAGATAGTATAGATATATTCCCAGCGCACTATGCTGATAGAGCTTGGAGATTATCACTATTTGGCAACAAAGTTGAAGATATATATGAATTTGATCCGCTGACTGGTAAGAGGATAGCTAAACTAAATCAAGCTATAATTTATGCTAATTCTCATTTCGTAACTCCTAGAGAGACTATAAATTCGGCAATACAACACATTGAAATAGAGCTTCAAGAAAGGCTTAAATTCTTAAATGAAAATAATAAATTGCTCGAAGCTCAGAGACTAAATCAGCGAACTCAATATGATATAGAGATGCTTCTTGAAACTGGAGCATGCAAAGGGATTGAGAATTATTCACGTTACTTATCTGGCAAAAACTCAGGTGAGCCACCACCTACCTTATTTGCATATTTACCAAAAAATTCATTATTATTTGTAGACGAAAGTCACGTAACTGTCCCGCAAATAAGAGGTATGTATAACGGTGACCGCTCACGCAAGGAAAATCTGATAGAACACGGTTTTCGCTTGCCTTCCGCCCTAGACAATAGACCTCTCAAATTTGAAGAATGGCAAGGTTTTAGACCCCAAACCATTTTTGTCTCGGCCACACCGTCTATTTTCGAATTAAATGAAACCTCAGGAGTTATCGTAGAGCAGGTTATAAGACCTACCGGGCTACTAGATCCAGAATGTATAATTAGACCTGCGACTAATCAAGTTGAGGATTTGCTCTCAGAAATAAATTATACCTTATCAAAAAATTTGAGGATTTTAGTAACAACCCTTACAAAAAAAATGGCAGAAGATTTAACTAGTTACCTACAAGAACTAAACTACAAAGTATCTTATTTACATTCTGAAGTATTGACTCTCGAGCGTATCGAAATTATTAGAGATCTTAGGGAAGGCAAGATCGACATAATTGTTGGAATTAACTTGCTTAGAGAAGGCTTAGATATTCCTGAATGTGGATTAGTAGCTATATTAGATGCTGATAAAGAAGGCTTTTTGCGCTCTGAAGTGTCATTGATTCAAACTATAGGTAGAGCTGCTCGTAACAGTGAGGGTAGGGTAATATTGTACGCTGATAAAATGACAAAATCCATTGATAAAGCAATAAATGAGACTTTTAGGAGAAGAGAGATTCAGACAAAATATAATACTGATAACGGTATTACCCCTAAAACTATTGACCGTAAAATTCATGCATTGCTAGAGCTTGAAACAATAGATAAATTAGGTGGTGAGAAACAAACTCACGAATTACTATCTAACAAGGTCAAACTGAAATCCCATATAGAGAAAATAAAGAAAGAGATGCGCACTGCAGCTAGCAATCTTGAATTTGAAGAAGCAGCTAAGCTTAGAAATCAAGTGCAAATTTTAGAAGCAGCTTTCTTAAAATTGTAACTATATTAGTTACTGGGATTCTGGTTACCATACGTCAAAGTTGCTGTTATAGTATCGCTATAAGACCCTATTGCTGTAGAAGCCTGTACAGGAATTTT
>JBPBQH010000089.1:0-1755 GCA_050954685.1 Janthinobacterium lividum
CGCAGTTCATCTATTTCATTCCATTCTTTAATACCTTTAAATTCGATCACTGATGTTGGCCAATGTTTGTTACTAAAGCGGTAAGTAAAGATGGTCGTGAACAAGCGATCTATATCAAAAAATTTCAGGATGCTTCGCTTGCTGGAAAACCATTCTGTGGGTGCATTATAAATCTTGCACAAGATAATGAAGACTCCTTTTATCAAATAAGCGGAATTAACGAAGGACCACAAGTTATTGGACAAGCATTAGAAGAATATTTTTAGTAAGTTCATAGTCTTACTCAAATAAGCGCAATTTCAAAGAATCGCCTAAATTATAATAAAGCATAAATTTTTAGCTATTAATAGCAGTAGTTAAGACAGTTTATCATATCAACTTGCAGGCATACTAAGTTCGAATGTAGCCCCTTTTATGCCGTTGCTTTCAGCTTTAATTATACCGCCATGGACTTCGATTACACATCTACATAACGCTAATCCTATACCTCTACCTCCTGCTGGTGTCCATGTCTTGGAGCTAACTGTAAAACTACCAAATATATGATGAATATCGGCAGCGGGTATGCCTATACCTTCATCAGCTACTAACATACTAATATTTTTATCATTACGTTTTAGTGTGATAGCAATTTTGCCTCGTTTACAATAGCTGATAGCATTTATTATAAGATTATCAAGTAGCTTAATGAAATATTTTCTGTCTATATTGACAGTTACACTTTCTTGTATATCAAATATGAATTCTCTATCCTCTTTGTTTTGCTCATAAAGTTTACGGCATATCTCAACACGTTCGTATAATAAATTGCTCAAATCTATCTGTTCTAGATGTAACTCGTAACTAGCTTTACTAAATTGTGACAGCATGTTGATATTATTATCGTAACTATCGATACGGACTGCACTTTTATATATATCTTCAAGATAGCCACCTATGCGCTCAAGCGGCATGTTTTTATAACTTGCAAGTAAAGCTTCAGCAAGGCTTACCACTCCCGTCATTGGTGTGTGATATTCATGTTGTACGTTACGAATAAATTCATCCTTTATACTTAAAGCTTTATACACCTGCTCCTCTTGAGTGTTAACGCGTCTACTTAGGTGATTAGCTTTTTGTTCTGTAAGTTCTTGATGTTCTTGCTTCGGTTTTATAAAAACAATAAATATACTACTGATCGAAAGTATAAGATAGACTGTCTCAAAATTAGTTGAGATAACATTATATTCTAAATGACAGAAGCTAGTGTAGAATTTATAAAATTGAATTGTAGTAAAAAGACCAATTACCATCAAAAACAATGCCAATTGCCATCTCAATGAAACAGCAACTATGATTAAATTAATCATTAAAGTTATTGATTGTATATGAGCAAAATTGCTTAAAACCACAAATAAAAATCCTAAACAAATTAAAATATAGAACGCTGCGATGTTGTAAAATACTGCTATAAGACGTGAAGTCTTCCAATTGTCCAGCCATAAAGGATAACTGATTAATGCAGTAGCTATTAATAATATACTTGGATAAATGAAATTAATTATTTTGTGATGCGATAATAAAATTTCTCTAGGGAGAGTATGAATTGTTGAGAAGGCCGAGATTATACAAAACAAACCGAAGTAAGCGTACACAGCCTCATTATTCAGTCCATTATCGCCAAAAAAATTGCTAAAACTAAAATTTAGTATTTTATTTTTTAAATTTTGTAATTTAATTTTTCTTTGCCGCTGGATTAGTTTTAGATTAGTATCG
>JBPBQH010000147.1:0-1753 GCA_050954685.1 Janthinobacterium lividum
TTTTTAATTGCTCAGACAGCCTGCTCTTAAATCTTTAAGGAGCAGGTCATCTTGAGCAAAAAGTTTCTTATATTTAAGACAATATCTAGAGAATAAGAATTAATAATTTCAAGTTTGATTTAATTATTTTTAACATCATATTTAGTCTCATTTCTTGTTGTTAAGAGGTCTAGTACTTCTTTTGTTAAAGACTTGATTTCTTGCGCTGCTATGGAGTGCGGTTCTGTTTCAGTTACACACATACCTTTAACCAAACAATTGCTGAAAGCAACTCTATTCCCTAAATAAGTTTGCAATAAGTTAACGAGCTCTGGTGTAATTTTCTTAGTCATAACAGCACTTTGATTGCATCTATTGAGAACTAATCTAGTTAGCTTCTTCTCACTTCTTGTAAATTCAGTTGTTAGAGATGTTGCCCAAAGATCTGTAGGGCTAGGCTGAAGAGGTACCAATACCATATCTGCCATTCTTATTGCCGTTTTAGACTCCATTTCGGTATGGGGAGGTGAGTCTATTACTAAATAGTCAAAATTTTCTTTATCAGTAGTGAGATTCCCAAGACGCCAACCAGCTCCAGCAGCAAAATCAACTTTTATCAATTTTTCGCCAAACTTTTTTTTTCTTAGATTATACCAAAATGTGAGGCTACTTTGAGGATCAATATCAATCAGTTTCACTTTATTACCTATTTGAGCCAAATAGACTCCAAGATGCGCAGCTAGAGTAGTTTTGCCAGCACCACCTTTTTGCTGCGCGATAGTAATGATTTTTGCCATCTTTAGTATTGTTTGAGTTTACTATTAGTTTTTATCTCAATAAAGTAGTCAAGTCTAAAGTTTGTCATAACTTAGATTAATAATTGATATCGTCGTTGTTTATTCTACCAGTTGTTGATGATATTACTGAATTCCTAAAAATATATTGAATTGATAAATATTTTCATTCTAAGCTATCATATGTAAACGAGTACTAAAAATAATCTTAAATTTCATGAAATCAGCTAATTGTACATTAGAAATAGACCTGAGTAAAATTCAGCAAAATTATAAGATATTGCAATCAATATGCTTACCTGCTGAAATAGGTGCTGCAATTAAAGCAAATGCCTATGGACTTGGAGCAGCAAGAGTAGTGCCATCTTTATATGAAGCTGGGTGCCGAAACTTTTTTGTAGCAAATATTGACGAGGGCTTCGAAGCTCGCAGCAAACTGGCACCAGGTAAGGACATAAATATTTATGTGTTGAATGGGGTTTTTACTGACGATTTGGCAATGTTTGAAAGCGAAAATTTAGTTCCTGTCCTGAATCATTTAGAGCAAGTTAATATATGGCAGCAGTTCACTCAATTCAAAAAAAAGATACTACCTTGCGTAATTCATATTAATACAGGTATTAATCGCTTGGGAATGGGAGATGACGAAATAAGAAAACTAGTTTGTAACTCCAGCTTAATAGATAACCTAGAAATTAAATATGTCATGAGCCATCTATCAGCTAGCGAAGATTACAATAATTCCTACAACGAATTTCAACTTAACAGGTTCAGTAATTACTTAAAATATTTTCCTAAAGCAAAAGCAAGCCTATCTAACTCAAGCGGTATATTCTTGGGTTCTAAATATCATTTCGATTTAGTAAGACCAGGTCTTGCCTTATATGGGGGGAATCCGACTCCTGGTCAGCAGAATCCTATGCAAAATGTAATAAAGCTCAGTGCACCAATAATTCAAGTACAAAAGCTTAAAGCTGGAA
>JBPBQH010000148.1:0-1747 GCA_050954685.1 Janthinobacterium lividum
GGAGGTATAGCTATCATTAGCAGAGATTGCCTATATTATGAATATATATTGGATGATTTAAAAAATAAGAATGTAAAAAATATTTGTACATTTGGTGAATCAGAAGAAGCTAACTCTAGACTTATTTGTTATAGTCTAGGGAAAGATACTAGCTTATCTTACGTAGTAAATTCTAATAGAGTTGATTTAATAATTCCAAGTCTTCTTCCTAAGCATCAAGCCGTAAATTTTGCAGCTTGTCTTGCGGTTGCTTCAAGCTTAAAACTCGATCTAGATAGTGCCAGTAAACCTTTGAAATTTTTTGATCCTGGAAACGGCAGAGGTAAGATAATACAAGTACAAAAAAATAGTAACAAATTCGAAATTATTTGTGATTATTATAATGCTAATCCAGCATCAGTACGAGCTGCACTCCAATACTTGAAAATTATTGAGCATCGAAAGAAAGTCATAATTCTCGGGGATATGCTAGAGCTTGGCGTGGATTCACTAAAGCTTCATCTAGACTTATACCCAGCACTAATTGGCATAATGGCTACAAAAATTTTATTAGTAGGCACTCATGTGAAGATTATAGCTGATCTTTTGCCTAAAAGTTGTTACGTAAGATCATTTATTAATGTAGAGGAGCTTATGGTTGAATTATTTGATATTTTAAAAGACGGGGAGTTAATTTTAATTAAAGGCTCAAGAAGTATAGGACTTGATAGAATTATGCAATATTTTGATCAAGTAATTGAAGGATAATTGATGTTATACAATTTATTATTACCCTATATAAACAAAATACATTTAGCTAATTTATTTCATTATATAACTTTCCGTAGTGGCCTTGCAGTATTAACAAGCTTAATTTTTTGCTTTTTAGTAGGCCCCAAAATAATAAAATATCTAGGTTCAATACAGAAATATGGCCAGCCAATTCGTGATGACGCTCCAGAGACACACAAAATAAAAGCTGGCACTCCTACAATGGGAGGTCTTATGATAATTGGATCTATAGTATTTTCGACTTTGTTACTAGCTGATATTACAAATCCGTATATTTGGATTTCAATATTTGTATTGACTTCTCTCGGAAGTTTAGGATTTCTAGACGATTATGCAAAAATTAAGAAAAACAATCATAATGGAATTAGTGCAAAAATTAGACTATTAGCACAATTAATAGTAAGTTTGCTTGCTTGTTTGCTTATTCAATATTTTATGGACCCACAAGTTAATAATCTCTTGTCAGTACCGTTTTTCAAAAATTTATTTATAGATTTATGGTATTTTTATCTTCCTTTTGGAGCCTTAGTTATTATTGGTAGCTCAAATGCAGTTAATTTAACTGATGGACTTGATGGACTTGCAATTACTCCTATAGCAATAGCAGCAGGATCTTTTGGGATAATAAGTTATGTTGTCGGTAATATTGTTTGTTCAGACTATTTACAAATTCTGTACATAGCTAGAGCTGGTGAGTTAACGATTTTATGCGCAGCGATAGTCGGAGCAAGCTTAGGATTTTTATGGTTTAATGCTCAACCAGCTGAGATTTTTATGGGAGACACAGGAAGTTTGAGTCTTGGGGGCACTTTAGGAATAATTTCTGTCATAACTAAACACGAGATAGTACTCTCAATTATTGGAGGACTATTTGTGATTGAAACATTATCAGTAATAATCCAAGTCTACTATTTTAAAGCTAGTGGAGGAAAAAGGGTATTTAAAATGGCTCCACTCCACCATCATTTTGAAAAAC
>JBPBQH010000041.1:0-1675 GCA_050954685.1 Janthinobacterium lividum
AGTTACGTGTGTGAGGATGGGCTCTATGGAAGGCAACATTTGAGTTATGCTATGCCAAACAGAAAATAAAGATAGTCAAACTGCTAGATTGCAAAAAAGAATCATTGAGGACGTACTTTATGAATAGAGATTTAATTAGTAAAATCAAGAATGAGTCCGCGGTTCATGAATATACTAAGTCCATTAAGGGCTATATTATATTCAAATTTTAGATTATTTAATTCAGCTAATTAATTATTTTCTTGTTAAGTAAATTGAAACTTTATTAAGTAATACTAAAATAAGAATTGAATGTTCTGAAATGATCTCGTGTCTGAGTTGATGGTTATATATTATATTTCCTAGCAGATGGTTGAATATTTACTTTTTGGTAAAAAAATATTAATTAATTTTTTATGTTTGAAAATGAATGACCAGCTGATGTCTTTCTAGTAGTCTAAATATCACTTGACTTAAAAAAAATGATGGAATAACTTTCATTAGACTCTAAATAAAATTAATATTAGCTTAAGATTTACTAAAAAATCAATAGGTTGTTAACTTAAACGACAAAATTCTTATATTTAAATGATTTCTTCTTATATGCATACACACGTTCCCGTAATGGTCCAAGAAGTATTAGATCAACTTAGACCTAAAGATAATGAGAGATTTCTCGATTGTACTTTTGGTGCTGGAGGCTATAGCAAAGCGATACTTGAAGCATCTAGTTCTAATGTTATAGCTATTGATCGTGATCCTGAGGTAATCAACTTTGTTAAGGATATCAAAAGTGAATATGGCGAGCGCTTTCAATTTATTAATACGGAATTTTGTGAAGTTTTCAATAAGTTGCAAGGTAGCCAGTTAGACGGCATTGTAATGGATTTGGGTGTCTCATCAATGCAATTAGATAATGCAAGTAGAGGATTCTCGTTCACAAATGACGGCCCTCTAGATATGCGAATGAATAATTTTGGTCCTACTGCAGCCGACTTTGTCAAAAATGTAGAAGCGACTGAATTAGCTGATATTATATACAAATTCGGCGATGAAGTATCCTCAAGAAAAATCGCTAAGAGAATTATTCATGAGAGAACAATTCAACCAATTTTAACAACTCATCATCTTGCTAAAATAATAAGAGAAGCAATTGGGTTTAGAAAAAGCAAAATAGATCTAGCTACGAAGACTTTCCAGGCTATTAGAATATTTATTAATAATGAACTTGGTCAATTGGAAAGTTTTTTAGAAAAAGTGGACTCAATTTTAGCTCCCGGAGGAAGATTAGTAATTTTGTCTTTTCATTCCTTGGAAGATACCTTAGTTAAGCATTTTTTTAAATCCAATTCCTCAAAAATTGTAAGTTGCTCAAAATATTCTAAACACAGAATGAAGATAGAGCCCAACAAATGGTTAAAAATACTAACTAAACGTCCGTTATCACCAAATATTGAAGAATTGAAAAAAAATCCTAGGTCAAGATCAGCAAAACTTAGAGCAGCAGTAAAAATTGAAGGAAATTATGGTACTTAAAATATCGAATTATAACATAGTAATTGTCTTCGTGCTTGCTGCGGTAGGTTTATTTACGATAAAAAATAACGTAGGAAATATGAAGTATCAACTCAGCGAAATTGATAAGCAAATTCTACAAGAAAAAAATACTATACATATATTGAAAGCTGAAGTTGCT
>JBPBQH010000090.1:0-1671 GCA_050954685.1 Janthinobacterium lividum
GAAAAAAAATGAAAAGAAATATAGAGGAAGCAAACTCAAATGATATAGATAGAGTAAGTATTGAACAACAAATTATTCAAACCCCAAGACTAGAAGATATTGAGTCTCATAGTACAGTAGTACAAATAATAATAAGCAGAATCAAATTATAGAGTTACTTTTTAGTGCTATAGATAATAATAACATTGCTTCACCTACTGGTTGCCTGAAAAGTTTGATGGACTTACTTTTATGTCATGATAATGCTCCAATGTTCCTAGCAAGTTTTTGCTAGTTAACTGCTCCTGCCCCTCTCTTATCATATCCTCTTGTATTATTGGAGTTTCTAGATGCTCTATTGGTATAAACAGTTCTGGCTTACTTTCATAGACACTCTTTAGTATGTCAGATATCTTTTCTGTCCAGCTAATGATCTAATTAGACTATAGGCTTCAACGCTTGCATCAGAGTATTTAAGACCTTCTACGATATTTTCAGAGTAATCTTTAATTACTAAACCAATATCTTTGTATTGCGGATACAAGCTATGGAACAGTACTACCTTCTTCAGTTCGTTGATCGTTGAATACTGCTCTTCTTTAGTTCCAGTAGATTTATTGACTGGAATATTCTTCAATACTTTAATATCAGTTACTTTATCTTCTGACCAATCAAGTAACTTACCAGCATAAGTGATAGGCTCTTCCCATAAAGTTGTAACATCCCCGTCACTCTCTGCTATTGCAGCGTACTGCTCTTTGAACTTTATCAGCTCATTACTTTCTTGAGCTTCCTCTGGTGCCGTTGCATCATCTATGACCTTGCTTTGTGATTGAGCAGCAAATAGTTCATACAACTGGTGACCTTCCTTAGCATATGAATAAAAGTTGGACACTATTGCGTTATGTCTAGGAGGTAAATCTAGTAGGTCAAAAATACCTTTTTCTAAGGATGCTGTACTTCTGGATGATTCTAATTTCTGCCAAAAACTATTTGCAGTAATAACAATTTTATGCTCCTTTATTTCTCCAACGAGCCAACTATTAATATAACCTTTATGCTCTACAATATATTTATAATCCCCGAGCGATATCGAAGGTAGTAACTTAGACTCGGGTTTTATAGATGAAAGCTCTACTTCTTTATCTTGTACTACTTGTTTGATGAAGTGTTTCGCATGATCAATGGTCAACTGAAATTTTTCTGCGTTTGCTTTTACTTTATTTTCAATAATCTTAACCTCATATCCCCAGTAGTCTACTTGATCATCTGTAAGATTGATACTACTAATAGTAGAATTTATCTCTACAGCCTCAGCCAAAGCTGCAGCTCCATTCTCACCTATCTCATTGCCCCAAAGGGACACAGCTTCTATTAAAATTTTATCAATTTTAAGCTCCTAGGCTATTACATAATTATTAACATAGACAGTAATTCTTTTGTAATCTCAATGCTATTAGCTAAGGAACATATTAAAAATCATATACTCAACTTTTCGCTCTGTTGTTTTTTAGGATAATTGCCAGCTTATACCAGACTAAAAACGTAACAAAAGTAGAATTTTATAATATTTAAGCTAGTTTCGAGATAACAGAATGCAATGATACTTGCAGGTTTGTTCTATATAATTTAATTATTTATGAAACTTAATTTAACTCGTACAAACTTAGCTAAATCTTTGAAGTTATTACT
>JBPBQH010000190.1:0-1648 GCA_050954685.1 Janthinobacterium lividum
TAGCTCTACATCTAGCGGCAATGTACGGACAAGAGCGGTGAACAATTTAGTAGCTATCCATCATGCAAATATTGAGGCAAGGAACGATAGCAATTATACACCACTGCATTTATCAGCACGCTATAACGCTACGAAGCTACCAAAAGTTTAATTAAATACGGAGCTAGCAAAGAAGCAGAAGGAAGTAATAACTTAACTTCCCTAGCTCCTGCGACTGATGAAGATGAGGTTGATATAATAAAATTACTTGTTATCGAAGACGCAGAGTTATTATATCCTTTTGAATCTTCGCTCAAAGCAATAAAGATTTATCAGATAGCTCATGATATTCGTAACATTTGCCTATTTCGGTAAGTAGTCTTCGAAAATGTTCGAGGTGATTATAATGAAGAGAATATAAACTTTGCTGTTAAAATTTTTTCTCATTATTTTATTGGAGAAATGTTTTTTGATACATATAATGATTTAAGAAATGCAATATCAATTTCTTATTATAAAGTATTTCCTAGCAAATTACTCAAAGCTTTATTTGCGGAGATCGACAAGCACAAATTCTTAGTAATAGAACTCATAAGAATTATAAAAGGACAAATATTCTCATGTTTCGAAGAAACCAGTCCTGTACCTATATCAATATTTGCCGCTAGAGTGCAAAAAATTTACAGAGTTTCTAAATAGGCCTATTAGCAAAAAATATAAAGTAATAGGGACTAAATTAATTGAAATGATGAGAACTGAAAGTCTTACAGGCATCAATCAACTGGCTGGCTGATCTAGTAATAAGAGTCAATGTTACAGAATTTGATAAGGTTAATATGTTAGAGGGAATAAAAATCAGTGTCTAGATTTTATTTATGTCAATACTGCCCGCAAAAATCAGGAGGCTGATTGATATATCGCTCAAGTTATATGAGCAATGCGGAGATGCTCCTGTAATGCATTGCAGAACTAGCAGAACTCAAACTTACTACTAGTAAATTAGAACTCACTATGCAAAGTGAAGTGGAAGAAAATAGAGAAACAATGAAATTTTTAACTTCAAAATTGGATATCGCGTTTCGAAAACTTGATGAATCTGTTCAATAGTCTGATAGTGATATTACAGAACTTGCTAATACAAGCATCATGCAGGTAGCTGCTATAGCTGTAGCCATAATTTCCAAAGTAAAAATTTTCATTAAAAAGCTTATCTTTTTTCTCAAATCAAGAATGATACAAGCTATCATACTATAATTCCTGTTGGTAATTAGTGCTGGAAATGTGAATATTTTATAATTTGAGCAGGATTCATAAACATTCTCCCCTTATTTTTTCTCGCAAGCAGGCGTGAAAGGAAATATGCTCGCAGTCTACTTCAATCGAATCGTAAGAACATCCTTTTATATAATCGCGTTTATACAATGCCAACCCTCCGAAACATAAATATACAGGAATGAGATCTGAATCAATCTTATAAGTTTTTTGATCACGCGGAACAATTTCTTCCCAATATGTTTTCCAATCTTCGTTAAGATTCTGAGGAAACTCAGCGTTCCTGAATGCAAACATATCGAACATTTCTCCTTGATAATTAGATATATCGTTTGAACAAAGTCCTTCCCATTCATCAATCAAGCTGAATGAATGTTGTATGCCACGAATATCAAAT
>JBPBQH010000091.1:0-1643 GCA_050954685.1 Janthinobacterium lividum
TCATGAAGTAATGATGCGCGGTACTTTCGCTAATATCAGAATAAAAAATGAGATGTGCAAAGATATAGAAGGGGGAGTGACGATAAATCAAAATAATAATCAGCAAGAGAGCATCTATGATGCTGCAATGGATTATAAAAGAAATCTGAACCTATTAATAATTTTTGCGGGAAAGGAATATGGCACAGGTTCTTCAAGAGATTGGGCAGCTAAGGGCACTTGTCTCTTAGGAGTTAAAGCTGTGATTGCTGAGAGCTTTGAGAGAATACATCGCTCTAACTTGGTAGGAATGGGCGTATTACCTATAAAGTTTACCAAAAATGTAAACAGAAAAAGCTTAGAAATTATAGGTAATGAAGAAGTTAGTATCGATTTAGACAATAATATAGAGCCTTATCAAACTCTAAGATGTACTATAAAGAGAAGCAACGGAGAAATAATTTTATTCGATGCAGTTCTACAAGTTTTCACTGATAGCGAAGTAGAATATTTAAAGTATGGAAGTGTACTACGTTTAGTGGTAAAAAATTTAAAAGGAAATTTATAATTTATAAAATGAAAGATCAATTTAGAGAATATTTGAAGCCAAATAGTAAAAATATTGCATTAATATATATTTTATATCTATGTAGTGCAGTAGTGCCTTTCCTATCATTCGTTGGCATTCTATTATTATATCTAAACAAAAATTATTATGATGATTTTTGTCGCAGTCATTATATCTTCTTACTAAGAACCTTTGTGCTAGGAGTA
Organism: Janthinobacterium lividum; assembly: GCA_050954685.1. Taxonomy (GTDB): domain Bacteria; phylum Pseudomonadota; class Alphaproteobacteria; order Rickettsiales; family Rickettsiaceae; genus JBPBQH01. Next base: position 754 of record JBPBQH010000091.1, read on the forward strand.
GGGGCTACTTTATTTTCAATTATAGTTCCTATAATTCTTGTTAGTCCCTTACTCAGATTTTCAGTTTCTATCTGGTTCTTGTGTAGAGTAGCCTTTGGTTTTAAGTATTTGGCAAAAAATAAGGAACATCCAAATCCTTTAACGCTTTGGATAAATTGATTACGTAAATTTTGCAGTTTCCTCATTTATATGTTAGATACAGGGCTTCTTCTACCTTATGACATTTAAACTTGAATCCTATATTCAGTAAATTTCTAGGTACGATACGTCTATCAGATATTAGCACCTTTACTGAAATGATTAGTATTATAAATTTAAGTATAATGCTTAGCAATTTGGTGCCTAAAAATGTGACTAAAACGAATTGTCAATTATATTATAATACTCATCTGGATCTGAGCTACTAGCTTCAAATCCATACTATCCTACGACTCTCAATCACTTTTTTTAGCCCGTACTTTAGTCTCATAGCAAGCTTACATCTAGCCGGCTGCTTAAGAAGCTCTCTTTTCCTTTTCTTGGTCCAGGGAAAGTCAAATATGCCAGCGCCTACCAGATTAATTCTATAATCTATTTTAATATCGGATGGAATATGACTAAGCTTAGGATAATATTCATCTTTCATCGAAAAGCTTTTTAGTCTTACTAATATTTCTGGTAAGTATCATTAGATTAAAATTTTTACTATACAATTTATATATTAGCTATCTTCTAATAAAACCACTGCCCGCAGTTACTAATATATTTATATATTACCAGATTCATTATTAATAATTCTAGCGCTAGCTACTCACTCTGTTACTTCAAAATCTGACATTTCAAGCATAAAATATTCTTCTGTAGGTAACTGCTTAGTCGGAAAAATTTTGCTAACTCCATTACTCAAGGAT
>JBPBQH010000092.1:0-1640 GCA_050954685.1 Janthinobacterium lividum
TCTACTTGCTAAAGGACTATCAGATTTTTCGTTTGGGACAGGCTTGCAACGTCAAAATTTTGCTCTTAAAAGCAACCAGTATAATTATTTTGTTACTAATGCAGATTATACACATGGGGTTACTGATTACTGGACGTCATCAGCTCATTTTGAATCTCTGCAAGGTCAAGCAAGCGCAGGCATTAGTAATATAATTCAAGTAGGTAATCTTGGCGTAGCTTCTGCATCGCTTGCGACTAATATTCACAAATTTCAAAATAGTCAAAAAGTTTCTTTAAGCTACTCTTCTCAAATTGGTAATATAAACTATAACTTGTCCACTAACTTTGGCGGCAAAAATTATCAAGATATATATAATTATCCGCTCAAAATATCGCAATCATCCAGCTCTAGAGCCTCTATAAGCTATGGTGATCGCAAATTTGGTAGCTTCTTTATTAATTTCTTATCCTATACTTTTAATGGATCTAATGACGATAGCAATAAAACGAAAACCATATCTGCGACATACGAAAAAAATATTACTCAAGCTAGTTTCCTCAGATTTACAATAGGTACTGATCTAAAAAGCCGTAGGAAAGATTCATTCGCATATTTATCCTTTTCCACGGATTTAGAGGGTAATAACCTATCGTTAAGTAATTCGGTACAAAAAGGTAAAAGTGTTAAGCAAATTGGGCTTGCTTCTTCAATGAATTCAGCGATAGGTTGGGGATATAAAGCTAATCTTATTAAGGGTGAGACTAATAATTATGACATACAAGTCAATAAAAATGGTCAATACGTTGATACTGTTTTATATTTATATGATGATGATAATAGTAAAAGCCAGCAATTGGAGTTTACAGGAGGTGTTGCATACCTAAATAAAGGATTTTATCTAACAAAATCTATATATGATAGTTTAGCAGTAGTAAAAGTAGGCAATCTTGCAGGTATCAAAGTTTACAATAATAATCGTAAGGTTGGTGTGACTAACTCAAGAGGGGAGATCTTGGTTCCAAACTTACCTTCTTATGTTGTGTCTGAGATTAAACTAGATGAAGAAAAGTTGCCGCTAGACGTAGACTTTGCCTCTACGGTACTAAAGGTTCTACCAAAATGGAAATCAGGTACTTTGATTGATTTTGGGGTCACACACATTAAAAGCGTAGAGATGATCTTAACTGACCCAATTGGTAAAATTATCCAGTTTGACCAGGAAGTTACTATAGAAGGAATAGAAGAAGAGTTATTTATTGGCTATGAAGGAAAATTATATATAAATAATATTGGTACTATTAAAACTATAAAAGGCAAAAGTTGTCACGAGAGTGAATGTTGCAATTTTAGTGCTGAAATTGACGATAATATAATAGAACCTATAATTGATCTTGGAAAATTAATATGTCGATAATAAAAATGTTTTATAAAATATTCATGCTTTTGATGATCATATGTAGTGCAACAATTACGATGGGGGACGGAGTAGTTACATGTGCTATGACTACTGTTAATAACGTAGCATTTGGTAAATACTATCCTCTTAATAGTAATTTCGCCTCAACTACTGCTACAATTATAGTTAAATGCACCAACGCAATGTCAAGTACTCAGACCGTTGGATACGCTGTTTGCTTCACGACAGGGTCATCAGGCAC
>JBPBQH010000232.1:0-1620 GCA_050954685.1 Janthinobacterium lividum
AAAGAAGAAAAGTAGGTTTTCAGGCAGAAAAAGGACGTTTTACAGTTTTTGGGATTTTTGAGATTTAGCCTGTGGAATCTTTATCAAGAAACCCTCATTTTTTGATAGAGATTTATAAGTCTAGTTCTTCGTACCTTATAATTACCTTAGGTTAAGTAAGGGGTTTTAAAACCACTCTACTTAACATTAGCTAGATTTTTGGAAGGAGTTCACTTGCTTTCTGCTATTTTTATAGGCCTTACTATAAATGACGATGGCTCCTAATGCTCCCCTTGAGCCAAATAGGGCTTTAGCTTGTAAGTCATTTCGTTTAATAACTTTTATCATTTTTATAGACTTCAAATGATAGTTATTTAATCTTTGTACTTCTATTGGTTTACCGTTAAAGAGAATTACCGGGAAAGCTGGTGGATATATGGCATCACGACTATTTAGCCTTGTCGAATCTGTTCTATGATTAGCGATTCGAGCGGAATCAACGTTAAAATTCAACTCGTGTTTCAAGATCGAATCAACCTTTTTATAAAGGTCTGAAGTAGTTTGGCTAGATACTTTTAAATTTATTAAAGCTAATAGTAGGAAGATTACATACTTTTTCAAATATCTGTGATTTTTAAATGTACATCTATAAAGATAACTAAGTTTGCGTTGATGCAGCTATAGAGAATACAATTATAGGGAAGCTTTCATTTACAATCTACAGGGCTGCCCGTTGTATCTATTACGATTAAACGAACGAATTCGTGCAATTGAAATTTTTAAATAACGGTCGAATTATGGAATAGCGTGATATGATATTTAATTAGCTTGAAATGAAGGGAAGCTTACAGTGTTAACTAACTACTATTACTTTGGTAATAGTAGTTAGAAGATATGTGCCTTATTACTTGCAAAAACGGTGTGTAATCCTTCGTAAAAGCCGGACTGTTCAAGAGGCAAAAATTCTTAAATAACGGCCGTGGCTGTTGCAGAACTCATAATATATAATTTGCTATGAAAATTAGGCGCGGCAACTGCCTTAAATAAAGGTTGTTGCCTTCAAATAACCTTTATTTAAAGCAGTTCATAAATTAATGAAAATGTTTATTGATTATCTCCAAGTATTTTTACATACTTATCATAAGTAGTTATCCAATTATTAACTGTAGATTCTAGTTTATACTGGTCATCCGGTGTAAAAAATAATCTGTTTTCCTGATCAATTATAAGGTCTTTTATATACTGATCTCTTAAACCAGTTGCTTTGTCGGTTTGCGGTTCTTCACCAAATATCAAATATTTATAAGTATCGGCTAAATATATGACAGGATTATATGAACTTACATTTGCTTGTATACCGGTGTCTTGCTGTGGCCAACCCGCAATAAAGGGATTATTTTCAGTAACTCCAGAGTCAGTAAATATTAACCCTTCATTATTCGACGTAATATATGGGGATGATATTGAATTGGTAACAGTTTGTATTTGATCTACTTTAGCAACTCTCATATTTATTAACGATTGAATATCTTTAATAATTTTTTGAGCCCATTCTATATACTGCCCTAATGTATTTACATAACCCGTTGTTAAGCCTACATTTATTGCGGGTGTAAGACCGCTATCTTTACGAGATTTATT
>JBPBQH010000233.1:0-1574 GCA_050954685.1 Janthinobacterium lividum
AGAAGCTCTTAATAATGTTGACCGAATAAAAATAAGATCATCTACTCTTTCTGGTTCAATAGCACTTAAAGGTCTTAGATTCGATGACCTGACTTTATTAGAGTATAAACAAGATCTATCACCAGATAGTAAAGCTGTAGAACTATTTTCTCCTGCAAATTCAGAGCAGGCATATTTTGCAGAAATTGGCTGGTTCGGACAAAACGATAATTCCTTACCTAATAATGATACTCAATGGCAAGCTGATAGAAGGGAATTGACTCCTAAATCGCCAGTAAATCTAGTTTGGACTAATAATCATGGTGCAAAATTCATAGTAAATTTAACTATGGACAATGATTATATGTTTACGATTAAGCAAACCATTATTAATGACTCTGGAAGGTCGATCAATACGCAAAGCTATGGGCTAATTAATCATAACTATTACCAAAAGGAAAAATCTGTCAATATTCTACATCAAGGACCTATTGGTGCAATAAATGATCAATTAAAAGAATATTCTTATGATGATATTAAGGACAAGAAAATTGAAAGATTTGTAAACACGAAAGTGGACTGGATAGGTATTACTGATAAATATTGGCTTGCAGCTTTTGTTCCAGATAAAGCAAATCTATATAATTCTAATATGAATTATGCCATAAAAGCGGGTCAAGAAAAGTTTCAAGTAGATTTTTTAGGAAATCTCCAGACCATTGAACCAGGTACTGAATTAACCGTTACTCATAGATTATTCGCAGGAGCGAAAAAAGTTGATCTATTAGATAAGTATGAAAAACAATATAATATCAAACTATTTGATCGAGCTATAGATTTTGGCTGGTTCTACGTTTTAACCAAACCAGTATTCTATGCTATGAACTTTTTCTACAGTTATGTAGGCAACTTTGGAATTAGTATATTAATTGTAACTGTTATTATTAAACTGTTGATGTTCACTTTAGCCAATAAATCTTATCGTTCAATGAAGAAGATGAAGAAACTTCAGCCCGAGATGGAACGCATCAAGAATTTATATAGCGAAGATAAGGCTAGACTTAATCAGGAAATGATGATGCTATACAAGAAAGAAGGAGTAAATCCTATTTCTGGGTGTCTCCCTGTAATTGTCCAGATTCCTGTCTTTTTTTCAATATATAAGGTCCTGTATGTTACTATAGAAATGCGTCATGCTCCTTTCTTTGGATGGATAAAAGATCTTTCTTCTCCAGATCCTACGTCAATTTTCAATCTGTTTGGCCTGATACCTTACTCACCCCCAAGCTTTTTAATGATAGGTGCTTGGCCAATATTTATGGCGATTACTATGTTTTTGCAACAAAAAATGGGACCGGCACCCGCAGATCCTGTGCAAGCGCAACTTATGAAATTTATGCCCTTGATATTTTTGGTGATGTTTAGTAGTTTCCCAGCAGGATTATTAATCTATTGGTCTTGGAATAATATTTTATCAATAATTCAACAATATTCTATTAATAAAATAGGAAATTCTAGTGAAGTATAAGAAGTATAATAGTTTCTCTTAAAAAATTTCGGATTCAAAATGTCAGCTGAAGGATTTAATAAATTGT
>JBPBQH010000234.1:0-1567 GCA_050954685.1 Janthinobacterium lividum
GGGCATCTTTCTTGGGGGAGTTATGGCTAAACTGATTGGTAATGTTAATTCAGCCCGCTTAAAAAAACAGATCAATAAGGGCGGTCTAGTATTATGCGTACGCGTTAATAACCTTGAGAAGGAAATTTTGGCTAGAAAAATTTTCAAAAAATATAATGCGAAAAGTATTCGTACACACCTTGCTAGATGAGTTCTCCTACAACAATTCTCTATAATACTTATACTATTCTGCAACTTTCAACGGTATTACTTAGATGGTAGCGTATCTTCTATAGTCTAATCAACACAGTACATCTGTACTAAGGAGGTAGTATATGATACATTACTATACAACAATCTTTTAATGAATTGTACTTACTCTGAAATTAAAACTTCAATTAGGAAATAAAACTATGGCAAATATTAGTCCTAGGGTAGACATAGCATTCGTATGACATGAAGTCACTGATTGAATTGTTTAGCAGATAAGGACTCTGACTAAACCAAGTGTTTTGCCATTTGTACCCTACTAAACTACGTATCGGCAGTAATGTGGTGCGCAAAGCGTTTAGGACAACGAGCCCACCCATAAGGGAGAAGAAGAATCCGTGAGGAGGAAACAATATCGATAGTGTCAAATTGGTATGGGAGCTAGGGTGCCCAGTATGGATAGCATAAGCAAAAGATTGTAAGCATTGTGATGTCGTGGCAAGCCAAAGCCGCTGATATAGCTAATCCTGGATAAAAATGTTAGGTACAAAAGTCTCTAAAAAGAGAATCAATGTCACAAGAATGTTTAAGTCTTAAATATTTAGCATGTGCCCATTTATGCTCGATTGGATTAAGATCAAGGCTATAAGGAGGGAGATACTTAAGAATGTGACCTACTGTTTTTATCTGTTCTTGCGTTATAGAACCTTTATGAAAAGCAGGGTTATCCATAATAACAGCAGTTCCTTGCGGTAGCTTAGGTAATAGGCCTTGTTCAACCCAGCTGTTGAAGACTTCCGTATATAATGAGTTTGATCAAATAAGCTTACCGTAAGTAATTGCTTACCTATATAAAGCTCCTGGCGTTAGTCTACCGCGTGCACCCCAATCATGTGATACGCAAACAATAAATACCACCGGTGTATAGAATCTATCCTAACCTGTGCTTTTGTTTGATCAGTAGAGTATGGAAACCTCATATATCTCCGTTTTATGGCAGGCAGATCGTAAGTGAAGCTCAATTAATATGCAGGCTTGGGAGAGTGAAAGAAGCGAATGCTTGTTTGTAATGAATAAGATACAGGTTTAAATGTTACTTGACTTGAAAGAGAGCCCACTTGATTATCTTGGATAAGAACCTTTGTAGAATCTTTTAAGAAGGAAAAGCAAATGATCGTAAGTAAAATTACGAGTGCATCTTTTAGTGAAATAACACATTGGAATCAAAATAATTGGCAACAATGTAACAAAAACACCAGTTAGATTAACATTTAGTACTCAATTAATTCTTTAAGTATACCTACACAATCCTTCGATGCTGCAAAATTACTTAATGTCGAGTATAACTTATTTTTTATTAACTCTGTAGCTAAAGGAT
>JBPBQH010000235.1:0-1550 GCA_050954685.1 Janthinobacterium lividum
TAGTCCTTTAGCAAGTAGAGAAGGGGCTATATAATAAGGAAATATTAGGGTCTTTATTTGACCTGTTACGTCTTGAGCTTTAACTATTAATTCGCCATGACCAGTTGTAATAGGTAAATTGGCAATATTAAAATCTCCACTCTTTGGCTGCCCATGATATAATGAACCAGATTCTGTATAAATATCTAGAGTTGAAGGAAGCTCTGCTCTTCCTGCAAAATCTATCAAAGGATGAGTGATAAAACCGGGTTTTACTAAAAAATTCGTCGCATATTGTATACCAATTAATCTGCTGCTTCCTGACCAATCTGCAGGTCTAGTTATAATATCTCCAACTCTCCATCTCGCTAAATTATTTACGCTGTCAAATGTCCAGTTAGTGTCGAGTCTAACTAGGTGAGAGTCAACTTTTTTCTGATTTTTGTCTTTTATGACCGGATTATCTAATATTTTACCTTTAGTAAAAAAATTACTATAAAAAACTCCTTTTTCAAAAAAGTAATTCAGATCTTGCATACTCGAGAAATACTTGGTTTTTTCAGTTCGAGAAAATGTTATATCGTAATTTAAAAAAGCACCTCTTGCTTCCTTACCTGCATAATCGTTAGTATTATCATGAATTGCTGAGTCAAAAATCTGGGTCTTCATTCTATCGGCTGGAAAAACAATTTCTGCTGCTAAGTTCGTTCTATCAAACTTGATCATAGTCTTATCAAGGTTAGTTATATTGACATACCGTTTACCATTGAAACTGGTAATAGCGTCCCTTATATATTCGTCATTAACTTGAATAGGCTCAATGGCTTCAGGTGATATTAAGAAATTATTATTATCAGTTCTTACTATTGTATATAGCTGATCTTGCTCTTCATAATTAATTGTAAGGGAAACAATAATTTCCTCACCTTTTATACCTGAAGAACTATCAGTTATATATTCTATATTATCATCAGCAATTAAGTTTTCATCATCTAAAGCTTCTGGCGAAATTATAGATAAATCACTCATGCTGGATCGTAATATATTATTCAACAAAAGCCATTCCTCACGATCTGCTTCAGAAGCGAAAATATCGGGCTCAACTTCTCCGCCAGGCTTATCAATATATATTTGATTATCAAAGTTAATAGTATTTAGATATTCTTTACCCAAGCCTAGTTGCTCCAAGGTTGACACTAATAAAGATAGATCAGGATCTGAATTTAATTTAACACTTGGAAAATTATCTGCAGTTGGCAAACTCTCATCTTTCAACTTAATAGTTTCATTAGTTGTTGGTATCGTAAAACCTTTAGGAATCAAAGATATAGCTCCAGGTTTTTGAAACATGGAAGAATTAGCGAGATCAGTATTTTCGAATATAACTGTATTTGCAGAATCTGAGGAAACGTCCAATCTGGGTAAGGATGAGTTTATTACTACGGAGTCAAGATCGAAAGAGATTTTAGGTTGCGTCCAATAAGTTCCTTGTTCAGTATCGGTAGCGCTCACTACCGATATTGGGATATATATACTTAGAGGCATCGTAAGCCAATATACTAACCATTTTG
>JBPBQH010000093.1:0-1535 GCA_050954685.1 Janthinobacterium lividum
ACACGCCCTAAGTTTCTGATTTTCAATATATTGCTTTACTACTTCAAGAGACGCTCTACCAACTGTACTTACAAAATAACTATTGGTCCACATACAGGGTAGTATCTTTTTTAAAAAGGGAAACTCCTTGCGAAGCAAAAAAGCGCTTTTACCTTTTATTAGTTTGATTAAACGATGAATTCCATATTCTGGGTCGATATCAACTAATACATGTATATGATCTTCATCACATTCAATTTTTATCAGATCAGCTCTTGTCTCCTTCCAAATCTTGTGAACGATCGCTTTTAAACGCTCTTCAACCTCGCCAATTAATATCTTTTTTCGATATTTAGGGCATCATATTACGTGATATCTGCAAGAATAACATATATTATTGTTTGTCTTGTATGCTAATTCCATTAAGTTAAACTAATAAATAAACTATTATTGTCAACAATCAACGTTTTACATTCCTATAGATAAATCTAGGGGCTTTACGGCTTAGTTTAGTAAGCAATTCAACTCGCCACATTTGGTTTTGGTATTTGCTTTCTCGACGCATTATTATCTCATATTTATCCGTATAAGCTTTATCTCCATATTTTGCTAAGGTTGTCATATCCTTAGCAATCTCTTGAACTACTTTTCTAACTGTATAATAGTTAGCAGGCGTTATATTTTGCTTTATACAATATGCATTAACTTTCTTAGTAATATTTGCAACGGTTATTTTTTTATCTAAAAACAGCCCTTCAATAATTTTTTTAGTTTGATCTGTAATTTTTCTATATTTGTCCTTATCAGACCTCTGCTTCTTCTCTAAATTTTCTAAACCTTTTGTATTATACTTAGCATTCATCATTGCAGAGTACGCAAGGCTATAAATGTATCAACGGCAACAGCCGATAATTTAACTATTTGATCTAAATATAGTTGATTATCAAATATTTACTAAAAGCCTTGTTAGTCATAATCTCACTACAAATTATTAATATATAATATTAACCCGATAACTCCTCGTACTAGTTATAGAGATTTTGCCTGGAAACTTTAGCCATCTTAGCGATATATAAAACCGGATAATTACCGTTTTGTATCATTTTGACATATTCGACTTTTATTGTTTTATCCGCTGAATGAGTCCGTCCTTTATATTTACCGAGTTCTTGAGCTCTTTTTACTTCTTCATATATTCTTCTATTTATTAAACTTCGCTCAAATTCAGCAATTGAGGTCATCATATTGAACATCAGCTGTTGTATCTGTATTAGTACCCACTTGTTCTTTAAGACTACAGAAACTTACGCTACATTCTGCCAAATCGCTAATCATACCTATTAAATCCTTTAAGCTTTTACCTAACCTATTAACAGATGTAATAACTAAAGTGTTGCCAGCTTCAATTTTTTCTAATAACTTTGTTAACTCTGGCCGTTTAGCATTACTGCCACTAATAATTTCAGAATAGATCTGGTTGCACCCAGCATTTTTGAGTGAGGCAATTTGCCCATCTAGAGACTCACGTTGGTATTTAGTTAAAACCCTCGCATAAC